>CANNNB010000196.1 GCA_947505995.1 Comamonadaceae bacterium | reverse complement strand
GAGACAATTTTTCTTTAACGCTTCATTAAAGCCAAACATGCCAAACACAGCATCCAAAGCCAAAACACGCATCGGCGTGGTCATGGGATCCAGCTCAGACTGGGACACGATGCAACACGCAGTGCAGATTCTCCAACAGTTTGGCATCGATCACGAAGCCAAAGTGGTTTCTGCGCACAGAATGCCCGACGAAATGTTCAACTATGCCGAAACCGCACTTGAACGAGGTTTGTTGGCCATCATTGCTGGCGCAGGCGGTGCAGCACACTTGCCCGGTATGTTAGCGGCTAAAACCGTGGTGCCCGTATTGGGTGTGCCAGTGGCCAGCAAACATTTACAAGGCGTCGATTCTTTGCACAGCATTGTGCAAATGCCCAAAGGCATTCCAGTGGCCACCTTTGCCATTGGCGCCGCCGGCGCGGCCAATGCCGCATTGTTTGCAGTTGCCATGTTGGCGCAAAACGATGCAGCGCTCCAAGCCAAGTTGGAACAATTCAGAAAAGATCAAACGGCTGCAGCGCAAGCCATGACTTTGCCGCCCGTGGTTGGTGCTTGAACCACATGACCTTGTCTTTGGCTTTGTTACCCGGCGGCAGTGCTGTCAATGGTTCTTCGTCTTCAGTTGAGCCCCTCACCTTGGGTGTGATGGGTGGCGGTCAGTTAGGCCGCATGTTTGTGCATGCTGCGCAAAGCATGGGGTACTTCACGGCGGTGCTTGACCCAGATGCCAACAGCCCCGCGGGGCGTGTGAGCCATCGACATATTCAAACCGATTACACCGATCTAGAAGGATTGAAACAATTGGCAGCATGCAGCGCTGCCATCACCACTGAGTTTGAAAATGTGCCAGCACCCGCACTGCTCGAACTGGCCAAGCTGAGGCCGGTGTCGCCAGGCGCAGAAGCTGTAGCCATTGCGCAAGATCGCGCTGCAGAAAAAGCACATTTTGTGAAATGCAGCGTGCCTTGTGCGCCTTATGCTGTCATTGAGTCTGCAGACCAATTGGCGGCAGCCTTGCTGCAAAACTTGCTGCCCGGTATTTTGAAAACGGCACGCATGGGCTATGACGGTAAAGGCCAAGTGCGCGTAAAAGATGCAGCGGCTTTGCGTGCTGCTTGGCAAGAACTAAAACAAGTCCCTTGTGTCTTGGAAAAGATGTTGCCATTGAGCCTAGAGTGCTCGGTCATTGTGGCGCGCGGCCGCGATGGGCGCATGGTGAATTTTCCGGTTCAGCGCAATTTGCACCGCGAAGGTATTTTGGCTGTGACTGAAGTTTATGAAGGCCACTTGCCCGAAGCACTGCAACAACACGCCGTTTCTGCTGCACGCGCCATTGCCGAGGGCGTTCATTATGTGGGCGTGTTATGCGTTGAATTCTTTGTGCTGCAAGATGGCAGCATGGTGGTCAATGAAATGGCACCGCGCCCGCACAACAGTGGGCACTACACACTCGATGCTTGTGACCAATCACAATTTGATTTGCAAGTTCGCACGCTGGCCAGTTTGCCTTTGACACAACCTCGTCAACACAGCCCCGCCATCATGCTCAATTTGTTGGGTGATATATGGTTTGATGGGAACAACACAATGCGCTTACCCGATTGGCCTGCGGTACTCGCATTGCCCGGTACGCACTTGCATTTGTATGGCAAAACACAAGCGCGCAAAGCGCGCAAGATGGGGCACCTCAATGTCACGGGTGCTTCGGCTGCAGAAGTTCGCAAAGTGGCCTTGAAGGCAGCAAGCATTTTGGGTATTGAAGCTTTTTAAGTCGTGTGCCAGCAGCTTCGCCCCTCTAGCCTAGCTCTGCAGCAACCCTACCCCACACCTACATCACCCATTAGTGCATGATCATCTCTGGCAACAACCCCGCGCATGTGCAACAAGCAGCAGATGCCTTGTGCGCTGGCGAGCTCTTGGGTTTGCCAACAGAAACAGTTTATGGATTGGCGGCCGATGCCAGCAGCGAAATAGCTGTCGCGCAAATTTTCAAAGCCAAAGGACGGCCTTCCAACCACCCCTTGATTGTTCATGTGGCATCTGTCGATGCAGTCAATCATTTTGCCAATGAAGTGCCAGACTTTGCACAAAAGTTGTTGCTTCAATTTTGGCCAGGCCCTCTTACCCTTATCTTGCCCCGCCGTGCAGAGGTGGCCGCCGCTGCTGCAGGTGGACAAGATTCTGTGGGTTTGCGTTGCCCTTCACACCCAGCGGCGCTTGCAGTTTTGCAAGCCTGTGCTAAAAAAGGCGTATGGGGAGTGGCTGCGCCCAGTGCCAATTTGTTTGGCCGTGTAAGCCCCACCAGTGCTGCCCATGTGCAGTCTGAATTTGGCGATGCACTGTTGATTTTGGATGGCGGTGAATGCGATGTGGGCATTGAGTCCACCATTGTCGATTGCACCCGCGGCGTGCCGGTGCTGCTGCGACCTGGGCAAATCAGTCGGATTCAAATTGAACAAGCCTGCGGTTTGAAATTGGTGAATCCAGAAACATTGAACTCAGAAGCACCGCGTGCCTCAGGTACTTTGGAATCTCACTATGCACCCTTAGCCAAAGTGCGTCTGATGCAAATTGCTGAATGGCAGAAAGCATTGGAGGCGTTGGGCCCGCACACGCAAAACTTGGCTTTGTGGTCTGTTGAAAAACCAGCCAATGAGCTTATGGGCGCGGGCTTGTATTGGCGCGCCATGCCTTCGGATGCATCCCAAGCCGCGCATGATTTGTTTGGCGTGTTGCGCAATTTTGATGCGCGAGGTGTTAGAAGTATTTGGATTGAAACGCCACCCGACACTCCCGAGTGGGAAGGCGTGCGCGACAGACTCAATCGCGCAGCGGCTTGAAGCATTTAGCAAGCTGGCAAGCTTTAAAGGCATGCCACCTTGCTTGGCATTGATTAGAACTTTAATCCCAAGCCTAGACTGAAGGTGTTGGGATTGAGTGTTGTATCGATGGTTTGACCAGTTGAAAATGTAGTCCGATTTTTAAGAAAAGTTTTGCTGAACGAAGTGTCCAGTGTCCACTTATCATTCAGTGCGTAACTAAACCCAATTTGAGGTGTTAAGGCAAATTTAGAACCCACACTCAGACTTGTGGGCGTGCCCCCTGGATTTGTGGTGGCAGTGAGTGCCCCACTGCCAGTCTCATCGTAAAAATAAGCATAAGTCAACCCAATGCCCACGTAGGGTCTGAACACCGCGACCGCTTCATTGAAGCGGTATTGACCAAAAACAGTGAATGGCAAAGCTTTGACACTTCCGAGTTGACCTGCGCCTGCTAATGAACCTGCGCCCAATAGTTTGTGTGTAAAAGGCAAGGCCAACGGCAAATCGATTGCTATGTTGTCGGTGTACATGTAGGTTAAGCCACCACCAAGTTGCGTATCACTGGCCACATCCGTTTTGGTATTGTTAAAACTTGGCGCAGTCATATTGCCACTGGTAACTTGTGGTGAAATTTGAGTCGCACCGAAGCGAATCATTTTTGTACCTGCAGATTGAGCCTGCGAACCAATGCAAAAAGTGATCAATGCAGACGCAGCGATGATCTTGTGTATGTTATTCATGAGTTTCTCCTGAAAGTCCAAGTCATCAAAACCATTTGGCCAGCACCAGCTCTTTTGCGACCAATTGCGCAATCAGCTGTTGCCCATAAGGCGTCGGGTGAACCGAGTCTGCAAACAAGTATTTGGACACATCGCCAGCGACCACATTGCTTGAGTTGCAGACCAGGGAAGTTCCAAGTGCATTTTTGCTTGGGTCCATCAAACAAGCCGGTGTAGTTGCATTGCTGATGCCGTACTGAGCAGGGTTAGCGGTTTCGTCTTTGCTTGCGGTGTAGGCGTCAACAATTAAAACGCCGGATGTGTTTTGAAGGCCTGTTTTCAGTTGGGTATTGAAGGTGGTCACCATCAAGTCAATTAAGCCTTGAACTTCAGGACTCTGAGCCATTCCAAAGGGTGTACCCTTCACGTCAGGAACGTTGAGTACAAGAACCTTGCTTGCACCTTTGTCTATTACCATGGTCTTGATGTAGGCGGCCAGCTCTGCACCAGCTGTTCCCATTGCGGTGACAGCACTTGGTGCGCTCATTGCGCCCATTCCTACCATGGTCAAATTTATGAAGACATCGTTTGCTCCGGCCATGACAGTCACCATTTCGGTGCCAGAGAACCTGCCGCCAACTTTAGTGAGGTGGGTGTTAATTTGAGTTGAGATGGGCACAGTTAGTTGACCAAGGATGGCATTGCTTCCACCCAAAAGCTTATTGCCTGGACCCACTGGGTTCGTAACGCGCGATCCGCCTTGAGCATAATTAAGGCAAGCCGCCGTATTCACAACGGGTACAGAAAGGCCATAACTTGCGTTGCCATCTAAGCCCTTTTGTGCAGGGCAAGGGGCAGGAAGACCCATTTGAGCGGCCAACAGTTGAGTCCAATTTTTTGCGGTCGCTGAATTGACGGTGTACTGGCCGCCGCCCATGGCAATGATGCCGCCGACTTGGTAAGTTCCAACATCGCTCAGACTGTCGCCGAATGACACTAGGGAGGAGTATTCGATGCGCAGCTTTTGATCACCCGGGCTACCACCACCACAAGCCGTCAAAAGGGCGACAGTTAGCGTAGAGAGTAGTGCAAGTTTCCACTTGATGGTTTTCATCTTTAACCTCTTTGTAAGATTTCTTTTAATATTCATCGTACTCAGGCCCAAGCCAGTGGGTGAGGGGGTAACTACTACTATGGACTAAGTTTTTTCTCATCCTTGACAGTCCACTCAAGCAAGCGGTCGAAGGCGGGACGTACGGCATT
>CANNNB010000195.1 GCA_947505995.1 Comamonadaceae bacterium | reverse complement strand
GGCATCACCGCTGAGGAGCTGACAGATGCCAAAAAAGCCTGGCAGGAAGAACGCAAAATAAGTCGTGCGCAAGATCGAGCCTTGGCGGCCGGGCATGTGGCGCAAACTGCAGCCAACCGAACGCTGGCCTTTGTTGAAAAAGTGGACGCTCAAATTGAAGCAACCACTTTAGAAGAAGTTAACGCGGCCATTCGCAAGACCTTGGACCCCACCAAATTTTTGAACATTTACGCTGGGGATTTTGCGGCGGCTGCGAAAAAATAAGTACCCTCTTCTTGGCTTACTAATTCGTCTTGCTAATTCGCTTTAGTATTTCACTTGAACTTTGTCCATTTGCTCTTTGGTAATGGCAGGTATTTCGCCTTTTGCACCCCATCGGTTTAAATTCCAAGCGCCCTCACCTACCCAAGATTTAAGCATCTTGAGGTTGGCTTGTCGTTCAGCATCGGTGGCGCCCAAATGTTTGTACATGTTGCCGGGCTTCTTGTCAGAGGTGCTTGTGCCGTCATCGACACGTCGCATGAATGCACCTGAATCTGGATAAACCATGATTTGCAGCAAGTTCTCATAAGTGTCTGTGCGAGGGCCTAATTTGTCTTTTTTGTATTTTTCTTCGTCCAATTTAAATTCGGCCAAGGTAGGCGCATCGGCTCCATGACACTCAGCGCACTGCGCCTTGATAAGGGGTTGAACATGGGAGCGATAGGTTTGTGCATTGGCCACGCTTGCACCAAGCACGAATGCCAATGTCAAGCCAGAGACAGCGAAAGCGGTATTTTTTTTCATCATGGGTCCTTGATTGAGAATAATTGGTTGTCGAAACTATTTAGCCTTAAGCAAGGCTAACTCTCGCGGCCCGGGGCCTTTGGGTTCTTGGTGCGCAATGCCAAAGTGGCAATCAATGCACGTTAAGTTGTCTGCCTTGCCTTTGGCATGACGTACTTGAGCCTTAGGCGTTTGCAGTTCTTTGCTCATCTTGGATTCGTTGTGGCAATTTCGACACTCTATAGAGTCGGTCTCTTGCATTCTTGTCCACACATGCGTGGCCAATTCATGGCGCTTAGCTTCAAATTTTTCTGGGGTGTCGATTGATTTGGAAATGAAGTGCCCATAAAGCTCTAAAGAGGCTTGCATTTTTCGCTTGATCATGGCAACTGGTTCTCTGGGCACATGACAATCAGAACAAATAGCTCTGACACCTGTGCGATTTTGGTCATGAATCGTACCCTTGTACTCTGCATAAACATTGTTTTTCATTTCATGACAACCAATGCAAAAGGCCTCGGTATTGGTCCAAGCCAATGCAGCAGCACCGCCCACCATGAGGATGCCAGCTACAAACAAACCACCCAGTGTTAGGAGTGCAAACAAAATCCATTTTTGTTTTAATTTTTGAAATAACTTGACCATGGTGTCTGTACCTATTTTGACTAACGCGACAAAATGTACTGAACCAAATTTTTAATTTCGGAATCAACTTTGGTTTTGACTATTTGGTGTTGTTCTTCAACACCATCTATCTTGATGATGGGGCCTGTTGTAATGTGCTTCAGTAGCTTCGCCTCAGCGTCACTTTTGCCTTTGTATTTGGCAGCAGTTTCTTTGTAAGGCGGACCATCTTTCTTTTTATCAACTGAATGGCATTTGGTGCAGTTACTTCGCTTCGCAAGTGCCTCAGCAGCAGCAACATCAACTGAGTCACTCCAAGCATTCAAGGAAAAAAACACTGCGCTTGTCAGCAAACATTGAACCAGCAGCTTAGGGGTCTTTAAACTCAGCATGAATAACTTTCTGGTCTTTGTATTGATTGAGATTCATCGTACGCCTTCACGGGCCGTCGTGGTGCTGGCAATCATTGACATGCGTCAATGAGTTGCCAATCAGCGAGCCCATGTAACAAGCTATTGGCCATAAAAAAAGGCCGCTGAAAAAAGCGACCTTTTGAAGCTTGCGAAAATGACTTAAAGAATCAAATCAGTAGCGAGTAAATCTGTAACCCCTACCAACTGAATCTGAAACTCAGCTGCTGTATCACGGTCATTGCTGGCATACAAAATACCATTCTCAAACCACACAGCACCATTCGCATTGGCGGTGGTGACATTGGCAGCTGCGCCCACATAAGTGAATGCATCATTGGTCCAATTGCCCGACTTGGCATCAATAGCAGACAAGTCAAGTTTGTCGCCAGACGTGAAATCATGAATGTTATCGCGGGTGCTGAGAGTCAGGCCCGACTCAAACACGTTGGTGTACTTGAAGGAATCATTGCCAAGACCGCCATACAAGTCGTCTGAACCAGCACCGCCAGATAAAACGTCATCGCCATCACCACCAAACAAATCATCTGAGCCGCTGTCGCCATTCAAGCGATCATCACCATCAGAACCATTGAGTTCGTCGTTACCGTAGCCACCACTCAGAATGTCATCGCCATGACCTGAATCGTAATGATCATCGCTGTTGTTGCCACGCCATTGGTCATCGCTGTCAGAGCCCGAAATCAATGAACTTGAGTTGGCAATGACAGGACTTGCTGTGCCATAAGACTTAGACATTTTGGCAAAGATGCCATCGCCATTGATGTCTGAATAGATGGTGGTTTCAATGCGGCCATGCTCTGACTCAGTTTTAACGATGTTGGCACCGTCAACAGTCCATGTTTCGTCGCGGTCCATTTTTTCAAATTTAGCGCGACCATTTTTAATTTCATATACGGCTGTAGCTGCGCCGTTTAAGACGGTAAATTGATAACCCTTGTTGGCATCGTTGCTCATGTTGTTCCCTTTGTTTGCAATGAAATTGCTTTGCTGAGAACTAGAATTTAAAGAGCCTAGATGAAGCCAGTCTTAAATGGCTAAGTGGCTTGTCAGCTTTGAAAAGAAGCCTCAAACGCTCTCATTGTGCCAAGTCAAGGTGACTTTCAAGCCGCCAAGCGATTCGCTGGTGCCTAAATATAAAGTGATACCGCTTAATTGCGCAATTCTTCGCACAATAGACCAACCCAAACCGCAGCCCGATGCGTTGTTGCCTAAGACTCTGAAAAATCGATCTCCCAGTCGATCTCGATCAGTTTGAGTCATACCAGGACCACTGTCTTCTACCGTGAGCTTAGGCTGTGCGCCTGCTTGCCACGATACTTGCACGCGAGATCCCTCTGGGCTGTAGCGACTGGCATTGTCGATTAAATTGCGAACCACAATGGACAACCACTCAGGCTTGACCTTAAGCATCAGCTTCTCTGGCGCTTCAAAATTCAAAGTCTGATTCTTTGCAAGCCAAGCAGGTCCCGACTCAGCCAGTTGCTGGCGCGTTAACGCGATCACATCCACGGGCTCTGAGCTGACTGCATCCTGGTTGAACTCTGCGGCGTCCAATCTTGAAAGTTCTAAAAGTTGCGCAATCAACCGGGTTGCGCGATCGCATCCCTGCAGCAGGGCTTGCATGGCTTGACTCTGCGCGATGGGCTCTGAAGAACCCATGGCAACTTGCGCTTGCATTCGAATGGCAGCCACAGGTGTGCGCAATTCATGGGCTGCATCCGACGTGAATTGGCGCTCACTGGCCATTTGAATTTCTACGCGCTTAAACAACTGGTTCAAAGCTTGAACCAATGGCTGCACCTCTTGTACTGCGGCATCGTCTGCCAAGGGCTGCAGCGAAGACGCTTTGCGCAAACTTATCTCTTGCCCCAAGTGACGCAAAGGCCCCAAGGAGACCCGAATCGACCACCAGATGAACAAAGCCAAAAGTGGAAACACCAACAGCAAGGGAAGGATGGCACTTTCAAGCCCCGCATACAAAATGTCGCGGCGGTATTTGCCTAATTCGGCGACATGGATCCAGACATCTTTTTCTTGGCCTTGCGTGCTGAAAATACGCCACACTTGCCCATCGACGTTCCTGTCGGTCAGTCCACTTTGGCGATCGTTTCTAAAGGGTGCCAAAGGCGCTTTTTCTGAGCGCACCACCAACTCGTCTTCATGCCAGATTTGAAAGGCAACACGGGGTTGGTATTTGTGCAAGGTAGGACTGGAGGTGAAATCGCTGTGACCTTCATGACCATCCCCCGTTTGAAATACCAAAAATGAAGCAGTTTGTGCCAGATGCGCGTCCAACAACTCATTGAGTTCATGGTCGGTTTCATACCAAGTGAGGCCCAAGACAAGCAACCATGCTACCGCTGTAACGCCCATCAACGAGGAGAGTAAGCGGGATTGAAGGGAGGGTCGCTTGTTGATTGGCATCATGGCTTCATTTTGGCATGACGTAGCCGACACCCCGAATGGTTTGAATCACATCATTGCCCAGCTTGCGTCTCAGATGGTAAACATGCACTTCCACCGTGTTGCTGCTCACTTCGGTACCCCAACTGTACAAGTGCTTTTCCAACTGATCTCGGGTGAGAACCTGACCTGCATGCATCATGAATGTGAACAAAAGGTCAAATTCACGGACCGACAAGTCGACAGGCTTGCCTTTCAATTCAACTACACGCGCGGTGGAATTGAGCTTCACGCCCTTGACCGTGACCGTGCTTTGAATTTCTCCATGCGATCTTCTAACCAAGGCGCGCAATCGCGCCGCAAGCTCTAACAAATCGACGGGTTTGACCAAGTAATCGTCGGCACCTGCGTCTAATCCTTCAATTCGATAAGACACCGCATCTTGCGCTGTCAAAATAAGAACAGGTATTCTGATTTTCTTTTGGCGAACCTTTTGCAAACTGATCAAGCCGTCTTGGCGCGGCAGTCCCATGTCCAAAATCACAACCTCGTGAACCTGCGTCAGCATTTCTCGCTCG
>CANNNB010000194.1 GCA_947505995.1 Comamonadaceae bacterium | reverse complement strand
ATGGCCATTAAAGACGCCGGTGTCAGCGTGGCCGACATCGACGACATCATTTTGGTGGGCGGTATGTCTCGCATGCCCAAAGTGCAAGAGATGGTCAAAGAGTTCTTCGGCAAAGAGCCTCGCAAAGACGTGAACCCTGACGAAGCAGTGGCCGTGGGCGCCGCCATTCAAGGTCAAGTTTTATCAGGCGATCGCAAAGACGTATTGTTGCTAGACGTCACACCGCTGTCTTTGGGCATCGAAACCCTGGGCGGCGTGATGACCAAAATGATCACCAAAAACACCACCATTCCAACCAAGTTTGCACAAACCTACTCCACTGCCGATGACAACCAGCCTGCTGTGACCATCAAGGTTTACCAAGGTGAGCGTGAAATGGCCAGTGGCAACAAGTTGCTAGGTGAATTCAACCTAGAAGGCATTCCACCCGCAGCACGTGGTACCCCGCAAATTGAAGTGTCCTTTGACATTGACGCCAACGGTATCTTGCACGTGGGCGCCAAGGACAAAGGCACCGGCAAAGAAAACAAAATCACCATCAAGGCCAACTCTGGCCTGTCTGAAGCAGAAATTCAGCAAATGGTGAAAGACGCCGAGTTGAATGCCGAAGACGACAAGAAGAAACTCGAAATCGTTCAAGCCAAAAACTCAGGTGAAGCCACCGTTCACAGCGTGAAGAAAAGCTTGACCGAATACGGCGACAAGATTGAAGCCGATGAGAAAACCAAAATCGAAGCTGCCGTGAAAGAATTGGAAGACGCATTGAAAGGCGAAGACAAAGACGCCATTCAAGCCAAAACCGAATCACTCATGACCATCAGCCAAAAGTTAGGTGAAAAAATGTATGCCGACATGCAAGCCAAAGAAGCTGCCGCCGGTGGCGCAGCTGGTGGCCCTGGCGGCCCTGGCGCAGAAGCAAAACCTGCAGACGACAATGTGGTCGACGCAGAAGTGAAAGAAGTGAAAAAGGCTTAAACCTTTTTCACAAGGGCAATAGCCCAAGCCGCCGCGTTAGCGTATTCCTCTGGAAATCGCTTGCGCGGCGTTCTTGTTCAAACAGTAGCAAAAAACGATGGCCAAAAGAGACTTTTACGAAGTATTGGGTGTAGCCAAAAACGCCTCTGATGAAGAGATCAAAAAGGCGTATCGCAAATTGGCGATGAAGTTCCACCCTGACCGTCATCAGGGCGACGAAGCCAAGGATGCCGAGGCCAAGTTCAAAGAGGTCAAAGAGGCCTACGAGATGTTGTCGGACGCACAAAAACGTGCCGCCTACGACCAGTACGGTCATGCCGGTGTCGATCCCAACATGCGCGGCGCTGGCGGTGGTGCTGAAGGTTTTGGCGGTTTTGGTGAAGCCTTTGGTGACATCTTTGGCGACATCTTTGGTCAACAACGTGGCGCTGGCGGCAGGGGTGGCCGCCAGGTATTTCGTGGTGGCGATTTAAGCTATGCCATGGAAGTGACTTTGGAAGAAGCAGCTTTGGGTAAAGATGCACAAATTCGCATTCCAGGCTGGGACGAGTGCGACCCATGTGGCGGCTCTGGTGCCAAGAAAGGCACCAGCGCCAAAACCTGCGGTACTTGCCAAGGCTCTGGCACTGTGCAAATGCGCCAAGGCTTTTTCAGCGTGCAACAAACCTGCCCACACTGCCGAGGTTCCGGCAAAATCATCGCTGACCCCTGCCCTTCTTGTAGCGGTCAAGGCAAGCTCAAAAAGCAAAAAACGCTAGAGGTCAAAATTCCTTCGGGCATTGACGACGGCATGCGCATTCGAAGCACCGGCAACGGCGAGCCAGGCACCAATGGCGGCCCGCCCGGCGACTTGTACATTGAAATTCGCCTTAAGAAACACGAAATCTTCGAGCGAGATGGCGATGACTTGCATTGCTCGGTCCCCATCGGCTTCAGCAAAGCTGCCCTCGGTGGTGAAATCGATGTGCCCACCCTCAGTGGCAAAGCCGCCATTGACATTCCTGAAGGCACTCAAACTGGCAAGCAATTCCGCTTGCGTGGCAAAGGCATCAAAGGCGTTCGCGCCAGCTACCCTGGCGACTTGTATTGCCACATCACAGTTGAGACGCCCGTCAAACTCACGGAGCACCAGCGCAAGCTTCTCAAAGAGTTTGACGACTCTTTGCAAAAGGGCGGTGCCAAGCACATGCCTACAGGCAATAGCTGGACCGACAAGCTCAAAGGTTTGTTTGGGTCTTAGGCTTGATGCAGGCCTTCCATTTTCCCTATGACATCTAAAAACCGCCGTATCTCAGGCTCACAGCACAGCGCATTTCACCCTGCATGGGTTGCTGTATTGAGCAGTTTGTGGCTGGCCAGCATAGGGAACACTGCCCTGTGGATGCAGGTCCACCAATTGCCTGAAGTCACTGGCCTTAGAGGCTTTGCTTTTGCCATGGGTTTTGGTGCCATCATCACCGCTACCCTGACACTCATCTTGAGTTTTTTCAACTGGCGTTGGCTCCTCAAACCTGTGCTTGGGGTGTTCTTCTTGAGTGCAGCAAGTGGCGCTTATTTCATGATGAGTTATGGCATTGTGATCGACAGCACCATGATCACCAACGTCATCCAAACGGACACCAAAGAAGCTTTGGATTTGTTGAGCTGGCGCATGTTGATCAGTTTCTTTCTCTTGGGACTTCTACCTTGCTGGGTCATTTGGAAAACACCCGTCAAATCTTTGCGCTGGCGCCAACAAGCTCTCAACAACTTCCTTATCGCCGTGGCATCGGTGGTCGTCATCGTTGTAGCACTGCTGGCTGTCTTTCAAGATTACGCATCCATCATGCGCAATCACACCCAGTTGCGTTATTTGGTCAATCCTTTGAACAGCTTCTACGCTATTGGCATGGTGGCTGCCAAGCCTTTTCAGCGTGACAATCAAATTTTGCTACCAATAGGACGCGATGCGAAACCAGCAGAGCTCAAGCCTAGCGACAAGCCGCCCCTTTTGTTATTGGTCTTAGGCGAAACCGCTCGGATGGGTAATTTTGGTGTCAATGGTTATGAGCGCCCCACCACGCCAGAGTTGGTCAAAGAAAATATCGTCAGTTTCAAAGGTGTGATGTCTTGTGGTACCAGCACTGCCACTTCAGTGCCTTGCATGTTTTCTCATTTGGGCAAAGAAGAATTTGAGGCACGTAAAAACAATTACGAAAGCTTGATTGATGTTTTAAATCATGCGGGTCTGGCCGTCCTCTGGATCGACAATCAATCTGGTTGCAAGGGTGTTTGCGAACGTGTACCGCAAGCCTTTACCAAAGCATTGAAACACCCCACTTTGTGCAAAAACGGCGAGTGCTTTGATGAAATCATGCTTTACGAACTTGATCAACGCATTCAAGCGCTACCAGCAGAACGCCGCACCAAAGGCGTGGTGGTCGTGATGCACCAAATGGGCAGCCACGGACCCGCCTACTACAAACGGGTGCCTGACAATTTCAGGAAATTTCAACCCGAGTGCAAGAGCAATGCACTGCAAGAGTGTTCTCGCGAACAGGTGGTCAATTCGTTTGACAACACCATTTTGTACACCGACTATTTTTTAGCGCAAGCTATTCAATGGCTTAAAAAATCAGAAGCCACAGCGGCGCCAGCTTTGCTCTATGTTTCAGACCACGGAGAATCATTGGGTGAAAACAATTTGTACTTACACGGATTGCCCTATCGTGTGGCACCCGATGTCCAAAAGCGTGTCCCTTGGATAAGCTGGATGTCACCTCGATTTGAAAAACAAAGTGGATTGCTACAAACTTGTTTGAAAAACAAAGCAGACACCGCATTGACACACGACAACTACTTCCATTCGGTCTTAGGGCTGATGAACATCAGCAGTGAGGTTTACCAAGAAAAGTTAGATGTGCACGCTAACTGCCGCAGCAAATCATAAAAATCGGTCAAGTAACTTTCTTGAGAAGCGATCCATCTGCGCCAAATCTCTAATGAGAAATTGAACGCCATGACCGTCCGTGACCAGCAACACAGAAGCGGACAAGCGGCGAATATCTTCCTCGCCTTTTAGCAACAAATTAGTGCGCCCCCGATCGGTTTCAATGTCCCAGGTGCTGGGTGTCACAAACCCGCTAACGCTATACAACTTTAAAATTTGCGGCATGAACTCACGTTGGTTGATGGCGCTCACAATTTTGGCACGTACCGCTTCTGCCAGTAGATTCAAGTGTGCGATCCAAAGCAACTCTTTGCCATCGATATCAACCAAGGCAATACCCTCTTCAGGGGCCGCCACTGGAAAGGACCTGACAGCCATGACGTGGTCATGCTGTTGCCCTTCTGCACTGACGTAAAACCACCTGCCAGAGGGGGCTTGATCGAATTGGATGTTTGTCAATGAATTGTTCATGCGACGATGGACTCTCTCAAAACAGCGCCTTCGGACTCGGCTTGCCTTTGCTGTGCCTCGTAAAGACGCCAGTAGGCACCTTGGCTTTCAATCAACACATCGTGGGTTCCCTGTTCCACAATAAGACCTTTGTCCATGACCACCAAGCGATCTGCTTTGCGCAAGGTGGACAAGCGGTGGGCAATGGCAATGGTGGTTCTGCCGCGCACCAAATTATCCAAGGCATTTTGAATTTCTTTTTCTGTTTCAGTGTCAACGGCCGACGTCGCTTCGTCCAAAATCAAAATCCGAGGATTGATCAGCAAGGCTCGTGCAATGGAAATTCGCTGACGTTCACCACCAGACAAACCTTGTCCGCGTTCGCCCACCAAAGAGTCATAGCCTTGTGGCATGCGCAAAATAAATTCGTGGGCATGGGCTGCTCTGGCAGCT
>CANNNB010000193.1 GCA_947505995.1 Comamonadaceae bacterium | reverse complement strand
GCTTTTGGCAGAAAAAGCCAACCCACAGGCAGACGCCGTGATGGGCGTGGCAGCTACCAGCTTGGCCTTGATGAAGAAAAACGGCATGCTCGAGCCCTTTGCACCGCTGAATTTGGACGGCCTCATGCCCCAATACCGCGACAAAGCCAATCCACCCTCTTGGTGGGGCATGAATGTTTGGGGCGCAACCATTTGTTTCAACACAGTTGAAGCCAAAAAACGCAACATTCCAAAACCAGAAACATGGAAAGACCTCACCAAGCCTGAATACAAAGGCCAAGTGGTCATGCCCAATCCCGCATCCAGCGGCACCGGTTATTTTGATGTCATCGCATGGCTCACCTTGTTTGGTGACCAAAATGGCAAAGGCGGCGGCTGGAAATACATGGACGCTTTGCATGAAAACATTGGGCAATACACTCACTCGGGCTCAAAGCCTTGCAACATGGCCTCCAGCGGCGAATATGTTGTGGGCATCGCCTTTGAATACCGCGCCAATGCCAACAAAGCCAAAGGCGCTCCCATCGACTTGGTGTTCCCCAAAGAAGGTTTAGGTTGGGACCTTGAGTCGTTTGCCATTCACAAAGGCACTAAAAAATTGGACGCCGCCCAGAAACTGGCCAATTGGGCTTCTAGCAAAGATGCCATGAAACTTTATGGCAAAAACTTTGCCATTACAGCTCACCCCGGCGTGGCCGATCCATTGCCTAACGTCCCCAAAGACTATGAGTCACGTTTGGTCAAATTGGACTTTGAATATGCTGCTGACCAACGCGAGCGTATCTTGACCGAATGGAATGCCCGTTACAACGGCAAATCTGAAAAGCGTTAATTTCACCAAACGGCCGCCCTGGCCTTGCCAAGGCGGCCTTTTTTTTGGTCACTCATGTCTGCAAGCCCTTTCCTTTCTCTCACAAATCTTCACAAAGCTTTTGGTCAGTTTGTTGCGCTTCAAGACATTAACTTAGACATCCTGCCAGGGGAACTGGTGTGTTTCTTAGGCCCCTCAGGCTGCGGCAAAACAACTTTGCTGCGCATCATTGCGGGGCTTGAAGTCCAAACACGCGGCGCCATTCGCCAAGCTGGGCGCGACATCTCTACAGCCCATCCCGCACAACGAGACTACGGCATTGTTTTCCAAAGCTATGCCTTGTTTCCCAATCTCTGCGTAGCAGATAACGTGGCTTATGGTTTGGTCAATCGCAAAGTGTCAAAAGATTTGGTGCAAAAAAGGGTACAAGAACTTTTGAAGCTGGTCGGCTTGCCTGGCAGTGACAACAAATTCCCAAGCCAACTTTCTGGCGGGCAGCAGCAACGCATTGCTTTGGCAAGAGCCTTGGCCACATCGCCAGGTCTTCTGTTGTTAGATGAACCCTTGTCTGCCTTAGATGCCCTTGAGCGTGTTCGATTGCGTGGAGAAATCAGGTCCTTGCAACAAAGCTTAGGCGTGACAACGATCATGGTGACGCACGACCAAGAAGAGGCATTGAGCATGGCAGATCGCATTGTGGTCATGAACCATGGCTGCATCGAACAAGTGGGGACACCGACCGAAATCTACAGAGAACCTGCCAGCGCATTTGTAGCAGATTTTGTAGGCCACGTGAACGTTTTAAATGGCAGCGTTTCGAACAACGTATTGCAATTGGGCGAGATGCAAATTCCTTTAGAGAACATCCCAACACAGTCACGCAGTGCGGGTGATGTGAAAGTTTATTTGCGGCCTGAAGATGTATTCGTCCAGCCCATTTTGGCAGGTGAAGCTTTTGTCTTTCAAGCCACCATTCACGAGATTGAGTTCATGGGTGCGTCCTGCCATGTGCATGTCTTGGCGCCCACTCTCTCCAAAGAACCACTCACTGTTTATTTATCACTTAATTACCTGGCTGAGCAACATCTTCAAGCTGGCTCTACCCTGCCCCTCAAACTGATGCCAGAGCGTCTCAAATTGTTTTGAACCAAACTTGACCCTCGCATGACGCACGTTTTATCCCCAGTGACACAGCGCAAGCATTGGAGCGACTGGATTGGATTCGCAGGATTAGCTTTGGCGCTGTTCATTCTGCTGGCGTTTTTAGCTGCACCCCTGCTGGCCATTCTTCAACAAGCCGGCCAAGATGATCAAGGGCAATTTGTAGGCCTTCGAAACTTTTCAAGTTATCTTCAATCGCCTTCTTTGTTACAGAGTCTTTGGAACAGCGTGTGGGTTTCTGGCTTGGTCACTTTCATTGTGTTGCCCTTGGCCTTTGTGTTTGCATACGCCTTAACCAGAAGTTGCATGCCTGGCAAAACCATTTTCCGATCTATTAGCCTCATTCCACTCTTAGCACCCTCCTTGCTTTCTGCCATTTCACTCATCTATTGGTTTGGCAATCAAGGGGTCTTGAAAGATGCCATGCAAGCAGTGGGGATTGACCAAATTTATGGTGCGCCGGGTGTGGTGCTGGCGGAATGTTTTGCCGTCTTTCCGCATGTGCTCATGATTTTGGTCACCGCCCTCACGCTGGCCGATGCACGCCTTTATGAGGCGGCGGATGCCCTGGGCACCAGCGCACAGCGAAAGTTTTTCAGCATCACTTTGCCGGGTACCAAGTACGGCTTGATTTCTGCTGCCTTGGTCAGCTTTACTTTGGTCATGACTGATTTTGGCATTCCCAAAGTCATTGGTGGCAACTTCAACATGATGGCCACCGATATTTTCAAACTGGTCATCGGCCAACAAGATTTCGCTAGAGGTTCTGTGGTGGCCTTGCTGCTTTTGTCGCCAGCTGTTTTAAGCTTTGGGGTAGATCGATATGTAAGCGCTCGCCAAACGGCCATGCTGAGCGCCAGAGCCGTCGCTTTTCTTCCCAAACCCGACGCGCGCCATGACCTGCTCATGATGTTGTTCTGCGCGTTCATTGCCTGCCTCATGCTCGCCATGTTGGGCATGGCAATTTTTGCATCTTTCGCCAGTTTTTGGCCTTACAACCTCGTTCCTAGCCTCGCTCATTACAAACTGGGTTTGATCGATGGCGATGTAGGCCAAGGCTTTATCAACAGCCTGAAAATGGCATCTGGTACGGCCTTCTTTGGCACTTTGTTGGTCTTTGTCACAGCCTATTTGCTTGAAAAAACCAAAGGCATGAACTTGGTACGCGCACCGGTTCATTTATTGGCCGTGATACCCATGGCTGTTCCTGGATTGGTCCTGGGTCTGGGTTATATCTTTTTCTTCAACATGGCCAATAACCCACTCCACGGCATGTACCAAAGCATGGCGCTGCTAACCCTTTGCACCATTGTTCACTTTTACACAACCGGGCATTTAACAGCCACCACGGCACTGAAGTCCTTGGATGCTGAATTTGAATCGGTCAGCGCTTCACTCAAAGTACCTTTTTATAAAACCTTTTGGCGCGTGACATTGCCCATTTGCACGCCTGCCATGGTGGACATTGCCAGGTATTTTTTCATCAATGCCATGACAACCATCTCGGCCGTGGTATTTTTGTATTCTCCCGAAACCAAAGTGGCCTCCATCGCTATTTTGAATTTGGATGAGGCAGGGGACATTGGCGCGGCTGCGGCCATGGCTGTTTTGATTGCACTCATTTCAGCTACCGCCACTGTTGTTTTTGCTTGGCTTGGCTGGTTTGTCGATAAACGGACTCAAACCTGGCGCAGTCGATGATTGTTCAATTCCGATCAGATCAAGTTTTTAATTCACTTTGACACAAGAGACAAGCTCACCATGCAACGCGAAGCAATTCTTCTAACCCCCGGCCCCTTAACCACCACCCTGCGAACCAAGCTGGCCATGTTGCGAGACTGGGGTTCTTGGGACAGCGAATTTATGGCTGTCACTGCACGCGTTCGAAAGAGCTTGCTCCAAATTGTGCATGGTCAAGAAACGCATGTCGTGATCCCGCTCCAAGGCAGCGGCACCTTTAGCGTGGAAGCAGCCGTAGCCACAGTGGTACCCCCAAGCGGTCACATTTTGGTTTTGGACAATGGCGCCTATTGCAAACGTGCGGCCAAACTGTCCACCATGATGGGGCGCAAAACCACGGTTGTGCCAACACCGGAAGATCAATGCGTCTCGCCAAGCTCACTCGAAGCACTGCTAGAAAACGACGTCAGCATTACACATGTGGTGCTCATCCACTGCGAAACAGGTGCTGGCGTTTTAAACCCCCTCCACGATATTGCCAAAGTGTGCGAGAAGCACAATAAAGGCCTCATTGTGGATGCCATGAGCTCATTTGCAGCTCTAGAAATTGACGCCCGCACGACACGCTTTGATGCTCTCATTGCTGCCAGCGGCAAATGCCTTGAAGGCGTACCTGGCATGGGCTTTGTGTTTATTCGCAAAGCCATTTTGGACAGTTGCGCCGGCAACAACACCTCCTTGGCCATGGACTTGCACGACCAATACGTGTACATGGAAAAAACTGGTCAATGGCGCTTTACGCCACCGACCCATGTCATGGTGGCCTTGGCTGAAGCCATTCAGCAATTTGAAGACGAAGGCGGTCAGCCTGCGCGCTTAAAACGCTATCAAAACAACTGCAAAACCCTGGTCGAGGGCATGGCCGCCTTAGGATTCAAGCCGTATTTAGATCCCTCCGTACAGGCACCCATCATTGTGACCTTTCACGCACCAGCAGATACCCATTACGAATTTAGAAAATTCTACGAAGCTGCCAAGAAGCATGGCTTTATTTTGTACCCAGGCAAGCTCACTGAAATTGAAACATTCCGTGTGGGCTGCATTGGTGCCATTGGCCCCATCGAAATGCAACAAGCTGTGCATGCTGTTGCTTTGGCATTGGATGAAT
>CANNNB010000192.1 GCA_947505995.1 Comamonadaceae bacterium | reverse complement strand
CGTCGTTGGCAGATTGCATGCTGAGCAAATTGGAAGGGTTTGTCTGGCTGGTAATAGGACCAGTGATGTCACCATTTTTGCCAAAGTCAGCCATGTCGATGGTAATTAGCTGATTTGCTGCAGGGCCAACCTGGAAACTCAAACGACCAATGTTTTTGGGATTGATGGTTTTTGACTCGAAACCAAGTGCAGTGAAGTTTGAGTAAGTGGGGTCGGTCGCAGGCGCTGCACCTTGTGGGTATGCATTGGCACCAGGCTTGACGGTGAATGGCTGATTGGACGTTAAAGTAACCGTGCCATACACGGTTGAAGCTGCAACGCTTATACCAGGCGTAGTGACTGCAGTGGGAGAAAGAATAGTGCTTGTAACAACGATATCACCTACATTTGCTGGAGCCGCTGTACTTGTGGCCGTTATGCTAGCCCCATTTGATGGGCCAGTGGTAAATGCTGACGTAGCCGTACCTGAATAGGCTCCAAGTGCTGCACTTCCGCTGTTGGCTGACGTAGCAGCAGCAGCTGTCATACCTGATGTTAAGTTGGCAAAAGCAGCTGCAACTTGGTTAGCGGTTAGGCTATTCTTGGCGGTATAAACTAAGGCATTAACAGTTACAGACTCTCCTGCAGCCAAGGGCCCAAAAGTAATTGCCGCGGACTCTGTAGTAGTTGTAGCGACGCCTTGTGTGATTACAACCAACGGGGCTGTAGTAACAGAAATACTGATATCAGATACGTTACCTTTTCCAACTGCAGTTGCAGTTACTTTGTCAGTGGTAGCACCTCCGGTTGTAAAACCTTCTGCAAAAGTACCAGAAAATGTTCCTATAGCAGCACTTGCCGAGTTTGCCGCAGTCGCAGCAATGGCTGTCATGCCAGACTTTAAATTTGAAAAAGCAATCGCAACATCAGCTTTTAAAACAGCGCCAGTGGCGGCAAACGACAAACCATTAATCGTCACACGTTCACCAGCGGCTAAATCTTTAAATGTAATTACAGAGTTTTCAATACTGCCCGCAGAAATGGCAGATGCACCAGCAACACCCGTTACACCAAGTGGGTTGGATGGCGTAGCTGTATCCATGCCTAAACCAAAGTCTGTACCACCTACAACAGTAGAGTCATACCAAACAGAAAGATTTCGGCCGTCGGTTGTTTTAAGTGTCAAACCACCGTTACCGCTATCACCGGCAAGGACGCCATGTGTGGCAGTGCCAGAGTTGATACTTTCCATCACATACTGGCGACGTTCACTTTGAGTTTGCCCTGCAGACAAGCTTAAAGAGACGCGTTCGCCGTTGACGTAAAGGTCAGTTTGAATGGAGGTTGTTCCAACGGTGGTTTTTGTCGCTGAAATAACGGCGCTGTTGGCAGTTGCATTGACACCTGTATCACCAATTCGTGCGTTGATGGCTGCCGCAATGGCAATGGCACTGCCAGTTTTGTTGCTGCCAGAAGCCAAGGCGCTACTCTTAGGATCGCTAAGTGCCAAAGAAGCTGGAACTGCAAACGAACCTTTTGAAGTTTGAATTTCAAGGTCACCAGCCAACAAGGCTTTGCCTGTTGAAGTAGAGCTAACACCCGCTCTAAGGATTGTTTCTGTTTTTGGATTGCCCACTGGCGTACCAGCTGTGCCGTTCAAAATAGGAAAACCATTCCACTCATGGGTGTCAGAAATTCGCACAATCTCTTGCTTGAGCTGCTGGAACTCTTGATCCAAATAGCCGCGCTGATCATTTGAGTAAGTTGAGTTTGCAGCCTGCACAGCCAACTCAGACATGCGTTGCAGCATGACCGTAATTTCTTGTGTGGCGCCCTCAGCCGTTTGAATCATGGAGATCGCATCACCTGCATTGCGAACCGCCTGTTTCAGACCTTGGATGTTTTGAGTCATCCGCGCTGCAATGGCCAAACCAGCAGCGTCGTCTTTGGACGAGTTGATGCGCTTGCCGGTGGCCAACTGTTGCATGGCAATTTGGCTTTCGCGGCCAGAAACTTTCAGCGCTGACTGCGTGTACAAGGCTTTGACGTTGGTATTAATGACGGTCATGGGAATCTCCTAATGGGGCTAGTGGCAAGGTATTGCTCGGTATTGCATGGTGGCAACACGTTGCCGCTGTTTGTGCCGTTAGTTCAATTACTAATTAGTTGGTTAAGGTGGGGGCAGGCATGGCATCCTGAACTGCGGCCATGGCATTGCGTTCTTGAAGCAAAGTGGCATCGTTTGGCCACTTTTGGAGTGCAGCTTCCAGCACTTGGTGTGCTTCTACTACGTCTAGGTTGCAAGCTAAGGCACGTGCCAACATTTGGTATGTCATAGGCTGAACACGATCATTTTGAACAGAGACCAGGTCTTGCAAAATTTCTACAGCAAGTGGCCAGTCTTCACGGGTAATGGCCAAGAGGCCAGAAATTGCCAGAATGTCTTCACTGAATGGGTACAAAGCCAAACCAGCTTCGGCCAGGGCTTGTGCCAGGTCGGGTTGGTCTTGAGCGACAAGCCACTGAATGCCCAGGCGAAAGTCGACTGGTGTAAAGCGTGAAACCTCTTTGAGGTTCAAAGATTGCTCAGTGACCAAATGTTGCATGGCCTGTTGTAATTCAATGTGCATGTCTAACTCCTGTAGTGAATGAACATCAGCAAACTGAATGAAATCAATGCTGCTGATGCGAATACAGGGTATGGAGCAAGAGGTGTGCCAGCTTTTCTTTGCCACTTTTCGTCAAATGTTTGACTTTGTGAGCGGCAAAAGGACAAGAATTGCCGCTTAACTTACTTTTGTATATACAAAATATGATTCATTTGTTGATGCAAATCGACTATGATCCTACAAAGCGGCAAATTTAGATCATTTCAGCGGAAAAAGCTAATGACAGGCAACAACAAAATGATTGATAGTCAGACATTAGACAAGCTTAGTCTTGATGAGGCTGCAATGTCCGAGCAGGAAAAGTCTATTTATTACGCCGATATTCCAGAGCTGGGTGGGGCTTGGTTTCAGCAGGCCAGGCGTGCAACGCGACTGCCTAAAAAATCGCAGGTAAGTTTGCGTATAGATGAAGATATTTTAGAGTTCTTTAAGCAGCAGGGCAGTCGGTATCAAACTAAGATGCATGCGGTACTGAGGGCTTATGTGGATGGAAATAATTTGCTTAGTAAAAAGTAGGGCACTCATATTATTTAAATAGAAGATATGCAAAAAAATATTTATGTCACGCAACCTCAGTTACCACCTCTTGAGGAGTTTCTACCGTATTTGCGTGAAATTTGGGATAGCAAAGTCCTAACAAATGGTGGACCATTTCATGAGAAATTAGAAAATGAACTTTGCACCTATTTAGGTGTAAAACACATTAGTCTATTTACAAACGCAACAATTGCACTGGTAACAGCCTTACAGGCTCTTAGGATTACTGGCGAGGTCATTACAACACCTTATTCCTTTGTTGCAACAGCACATTCACTGCTCTGGAATGGAATTAAACCTGTTTTTGCAGACGTAGATCCAAGAACCTTAAATCTTGATCCGCGCACAATTGATGCCGCAATCACTCCGCAAACTACGGCAATCATGCCAGTGCACTGCTATGGGCATCCTTGTGATGTAGATGCAATTCAAAAAATTGCAGACAATTACAACTTAAAAGTCATCTACGATGGTGCGCATGCTTTTGGGGTCAAGTGCCATTGTGGAAGCGTACTCAATCATGGTGATTTATCGGTTTTAAGTTTTCATGCCACAAAGGTTTTCAATACTTTTGAAGGTGGTGCAATAATCAGCCCTGATGAAAAAACGAAAATCCGAATTGATCAGCTTAAAAACTTTGGTCATGTAGGCGAAACAAATGTTGTGGCTACTGGCATAAACGGGAAAATGAGCGAAATCAATGCGGCATTTGGTTTATTACAACTCAAATATATCGATCAGTCGATCTCAAAACGGCAGATCATCGATGCAACTTACCGCGAACAACTTAAAAGTGTTAAAGGTATTTACTGCCTCAATAATTCAGGTGAGCAAGTCGCAAACTACGCATACTTCCCAATCTTGGTGAAAGAGGACTTTCCAATTAGTCGAGACGAACTCCACCAGCGGCTAAAAGATATTGGCATATATGCAAGGCGGTATTTTTATCCTCTAATAACAGAGTACCCGATGTATCGGGGGCTGCCATCGGCAAATCGTGAAAACTTGCCTCATGCAATTACTGCATCCGAACAAGTACTCTGTTTGCCAATTTATCCTGAGTTAGAGCTAGATATTATCGGAAAAATATCCAGCTTCATATCGGCCCAATAACTTGTCAGAAATAAATAGAATTTTGCTTGATATTTAAAACATTAACTTTGGATGCAACATTATGAAAAAGATTGGACCGAACCAATTACTGCCATTATTGTCTTCAATTGATGCAAAGTCTTTCTCTGCAGAACTGTTCCGTAAAACTGGGGTATTTGTTATTCGACAAGCAATTAAGCCTGATCACCTCAAATCTTGGAACGAAGCATGGGACTCTTTTTATCATAACGAACTGTCAGGAGGACGACGAATAAATCGCTTCAATCCAGTTTCGGTGGATGGTGAGTTACCTCCTATATTGGCCAATATTCATAAGTCTGACGAGCTATTGGATATCGCGGAACTGGCGTTTGGTCCGGATATCGCACTTTACACCCAACGATTTGTAATAAAGGATCAGTATCGTAAAGGCGAGGTGTTTATTCACAACGACTTTCCGTATCATTTTGGGTGGCCGAAAAAAGCTTCAGCTTTCGTTGCATTAAGTAATATTGATAGCAGCAATGGTAAACTTTTTTTCTATCCGGGTACTCATCAGTTTGGATATTT
>CANNNB010000191.1 GCA_947505995.1 Comamonadaceae bacterium | reverse complement strand
TGTCGGCCAAAGAGGCTGGCGAAGGCTGCCTGCGATCTAAGGCGTGATCAAGCCCAGTGATGAGCAAGCGATCCTCAATTGCATCTAGGCGCTGGGGGCACTCAGGATGGCCCTCGCCCATTTCGTGCAGGCGACAATCAGAGTGTGTGAAATAGCCAGTAGCGCCCATGGGTATCTTTTGTGAAATGAGGGACAAAATGTGAGGTTTCCAGCTTATCACGACACCTGCACTCATTTCAAAGGCTAAACTGATGGCATGCGAATTTTGTCCTTGATATTGATCAGTTTGACGCTTTGTATTTCAGCAGGCACTCAGGCTGCCGAAAGTACCCAAAAACCAAAGTCGAAAATTAAATCAACCGCGCCTACTGCGGGTGCTTCCTATGCCAAAAGGCCCGATGCCATGGCGTGGGCAGAACGGGTGGCTCAGGAAAATCAGCTAGACCCCAAGTGGGTCAAGTCCCAACTGGCACAAGCCAGACTCATTCCCAGTATCCCCAAGCTGATCATGCCTCCCGCACAGGCCAGTCAAAAAAATTGGGCGGCCTACCGAGCCCGTTTCATCGAACCCAAGCGCATTCAAGCAGGCCTTCAGTTTTGGCAGCGTCACCAAACGCTTCTGAACTTAGCCGAGCAAACCTATGGTGTACCGCCATGGCTTATCGTAGGCGTTATCGGCGTTGAAACTTTTTATGGACAACACACAGGCAATTTCAAAGTCTTAGACGCCTTAAGCACCCTCACCTTTGACTTCCCCAAAGAACACCCAAGAGCCACAGAACGTCAAGCCTTTTTCTCCAAAGAACTGGCGCAGTTTTTGGTGATGACTTCTAAAGAAAAAATCAAACCCGTCAGCCTCAAAGGCAGCTACGCGGGTGCCATGGGCCTGCCCCAATTTATGCCATCAAGCTGGGCCAAATTTGCAGTCGATTTTGATGGCGACAAACACATTAATTTGTTCAACAACCCAGCCGATGTCATTGGTTCTGTGGCCAATTACTTCAAAGCTTTTCAATGGCAAACTGGCATGTCTACGCACTACCCCGTTAAATTCGATTCAGCACTTTTAGACATGGATGCCTTGATGGCACCCGACATCTTGCCAAGCTTCTCCTTGGCTAATTTTGTGGCCAAGGGGGCCATCCTAGAAGGTGACGCGCTTGAGTACAAAGGACAATGGGCTTTGATCGAACTTCTGAATGGAGATGCGCCGCCCAGCTATGTGGCTGGCACAGAAAATTTCTATGCCATCACGCGCTACAACTGGAGCAGCTACTATGCCATGGCAGTCATTGATTTGGGTCAAGCCATTGCAAGAGAAGTGCAGAGCAAACCTTGAGAAATTTGGCCAATGAATCCCATCACCCCCAAGAAGCTGTTGCTTAGCAAGTGGACGGCTGTGAAGCCCTTAGCCAAACAGAAACACTTCTTAGTCAGCCGCGTGATTCAACCCGCGTTGGAAACTGATCCTGTTGAGTGGGTGGAAATTGAATCGGTGTTCTCCAAGGCCACACAAGTCATCAAGTGGCGTGAGCTGGAAAACGAAGAGGTCTGGCGGCAAGGCTGGGTTTGATGGTGAACGGGGAATGAGGCTGATTCAATCTGACACAGCCTACTTTAGATTTTTAAGAAAAAACTCGACCATTTCCTTTTGAGCAGCTTCAGCTTCTTTGGCAGCGTAACGCATGCTAACCATGCCACCCGTTTGAGCTTTGGCAAATGGACTGTAGGCGGGAGGTGGTGGGCTAGGCCAATCAAACGCATGTGTAGCCCCCTCAAGCATACGCACAGTCAGTTGGCTGGCAATGGCGGGAAACTCCTCACTCATTCGCATGCAGTCAGTCTTGGGATTGAAATCAAAATCGTCGTTGGTTCCTGAAGTAATGTGAATGGGTTTTCCAGTCGCACCCCAATTTTGCGGACGACCCGGATTGATCCATGCGCGAATTCGCTGCTGGTCATCCATGATGTTGGCGCAGCCTGGATAAAGCGCAAAGTGCCCTGCGAAAACTTGCTCTTGCCTTAGTGCTGGATTGTTACGCCCCAATCGAGCTGGTCTGACACCCATACCTGCCATGATGGCTACTGCACCTCCGCTGGAAAAACCTGCAATGCCAATTTGCTGCGCATTGATTCTGGCATCTTTGGCCAGATGAACAAGTGCGCCCCAAGCATCTTGTAAACGGTCACACAAGACCGGTGCATTGCGCTCACCTCCATTTCGCACGCCACGTGGGGTATATGAGTCGACCTCTAGGGTGGCTATACCATTTGCATTCAAGGCTCGAGCATAAAAATCACCAACGCCTACGATGCCGGCATTGCTATGGAGCAAGACCACCGCTGGCACTGGTTGTTTCGCATTGGAAGGCAAACGGAGGAGCCCCGAAACACGACTGACCTCTTTAACGCGATCATTGCATTTAGCGCCAATAACTGGAATTTCAATTTCGCTGGATGTGACTTCACTGAAAGAAGACGTCACCATGGCCAGTAGAAAAAATGTCATCCAAGCAGGACGCGAGTTATAAAACCAAGTGAATTTAAAGTGAGAAAATTTAATCATCATTTCTTAATCGCAGAAGACGTCTCGTTAACGGTTCAGACAATTGACGGCAAACAGCCATTACCCTGAAGCACGCCCTGTCATTGCCCCAATCTCAACAACTCGTTGATCACC
The DNA here is from genome assembly GCA_947505995.1 of Comamonadaceae bacterium. The sequence continues at coordinate 2,173 of CANNNB010000191.1, read as the reverse complement.
ACATGCGTTTTCAGTGCATCGGCCCCACTCACACGAGGTGCCCGTTTTTGATGCACAGCGTCGATAAAATCGGTAAGGAGTTCACGGTGTGGCTCGTGAGAAAAATCCATGGGGTTGGCGCCACTTCCCGTTCCACCCTCGCTGCTAATATTGAGAGGTGTTCCTTCTAAAAAGTTCACCTGCAGGTTGGCCCCAGTCAACCGAGCGCTGCCCAAAGTACCCATGATTTCAATCGTTTCTGGAAAGCCAGGATACATGGCGGTGGTGGCCATCAAGTCACCGGGTGCACCATTGCCTAAGACCAGCAGTGCACTCACATAATCTTCTGTCTCCATCTGATGCAATTGTGTTTGGAGAACAACCGCCGACTTCACCGACTGAATACCTACTAGCGAGCGAAACAAGTCTAACGTGTGAATGGCTTGCGTTAGCAATACGCCGCCACCATCACGCGCAAGAGTACCTCTTCCTGGTTCGTTGTAATAAGCTTGTGAGCGCCACCAAGGCACTCGAATGGTTGCAGCCTGTACGTCACCCAAGCGACCATCGATTAACAATTTTTGCAAAACTTGGGAAGCTTCACGGAAGCGGTGTTGCAGAACCACCCCCAGTTGAAGACCTGCCTGTTCTGCTAATTCGACCAATTGCGTAGATCTCTCCAAATTAAGCTCTATAGGCTTTTCTAGCAAGACGTGCTTTCCAGCAGCAAAGCAACGCTGACAAATATCCAGATGAGTAGACGCAGGTGTAGCGACGATGACAGCCTGAACCTCAGGGTCTTGCAAAATGAGTTCAAGCGAGTCGGTCAAATGAACTGGGCCCGTGTAAGCATGAATTCGATCAGCACGTGGTTGCCGCGCAAACGCATATCGCAATTCAACGCGTTCCTTCAGATCTTGCAAACTGCGCAAATGGGGCAGAGCTCCAGAGCCCAAACCTAACAGCGCTATGACCATTCGGGATGTCATGTCAGCTTGCCGTACCAATTTTGACTTGGTTCATTTGAGCCTGCGCTTTGACCAGTGAAGGCACCAATTCTTGAGCATAACCCAGCGCGCAAGCGGTCACCAAACTTTGATGCACGCTAGTGCCAACCAGCGAAGGCGCTTTCACACTTTCGGTCAAATGGATGTAGTAACGCAAGTCTTTTGACGCGTTGTTCAGCTCGAACTTCAAACCGGTGTAGTCGCCCTCAAGCGTTTTGGCCATGGCCTGGAACAAACCAGAATTGACGGCACCTGCTGACACCACGCGAACCAGTTGCTTAATATCGATGCCTGATTTGGCACCCACCGCAAAGGCTTCAGCAGCAGCGGTGGTAATAGCTTGCCCGAGAAAGTTGTTCAACAGCTTGATCACATGGGCCGCACCAGTTTCACCCACGTGAAAAATATTTTCACAATAAGCCTTGAAGACGGGCTCAAGTTGAGCAAAAACCGCAGGGGAAGCGCCCACCATGGTGTTAAGTCGGCCCTCCTCAGCCTCGACAGGCGATCGCGCCAACGGCGCGTCAACCAACGTCATGCCAGCAACTTGGCAGCGGGCAGCCAGTCGGCGTGTTGAATCGGGTTCACTGGTTGAGGCGTCTACAACCAAAAGGCCTGCACGGGCTTTGCTCAAAATTCCTTGAGGGCCTTCAAGCGCGGCTTCTACCTGTGGCGAACCGGTGACACAAATGATGATCGCATCACATGCTGATAAATCGGCATGACAGCCCACAAGCCGTGCACCAGCGGCAAGTAAATCTTTCAAGGGCTCTTGCTTTGAGTGCGCCGTCAAAGAAACTTGGAACCCCTTTGCCAGCAAGTTCTTAGCGATGCCGTGCCCCATCAAACCTGATGCACCAATAAAACCGATGTGTTTCATGATTCGCTTTCTTGTATTAAGTGAAAATTTTGATGCCTGATTAATTCGGAAGCCATGGTTTACCCCAAGAGCATTTGAAAGACTTTAACCTAAAGTTTAAAAAGCAACCACGACTCGGGGTTGTGATCAAAATTTATCAGGAGACATGGACATGAAATTTTTGAAGCCTCTACTTGGCATGGTTTTTTCTTCGGTCATGGCTTTAAGCGCCTACGCGCAGCAAGCCCCTATTACGCTCCACGGCGCGTCCCAGTTTGGTGACGACCACGCTTTTACCAAAGCCATGGTTAAGTTTGAAGAATTGGTC
>CANNNB010000190.1 GCA_947505995.1 Comamonadaceae bacterium | reverse complement strand
TAAAAGCTTCACGCCCAGCGACAGTTAACTTGACAGTGAACGATCTGCGATCGTTCAAACCCACTTGGCGAAGCACCAAGTTTTCTTTTTCAAGCTGGTCCACAATGGCTGTGATGTTGCCGCCCGTGACCATCATGCGCCTTGACAATTCCCCCATGCTTAGACCATCAGGATGCTTTTCAAGCTGAGCCATCAAGTCAAAACGTGGCAGCGTGATGTCAAAAGACTCCCGAAGCTTTTGCCGAATCTTGTCTTCCACGCGGGTGGTGCAAGACAACAACCGCAACCACAATCGCAAAGAGGCATGCTGATCGGCATGCGCTCTGTATTCGTGATCGGCGTTGAGAATTTCACCCATCAGTTTTCTCCTTGGCTTGCTGCAGTTCCTGCAGGTGATGCGCTCATGACGCTCATGGTGCTGGCTCGCTCAAAGTTGGTTTCCATTTGCCGCTTGCCCGACACATAGGCCTTGTGCCAGTTCAAATCGGTGTAACCAATGCGTGCTGCTTCTTGCAGGGTCCATGAAGGGTTGGCCAAATGCGGGCGCGCTATTGCACACAAATCGGCACGGCCAGCTGCAATGATGCTGTTCACATGATCGGCTTCAGAAATGGCGCCTACCGCAATGGTTCGCACACCCGCCTCATTGCGAATTCGATCGGCAAAGGGGGTTTGGAACATGCGGCCATACACAGGCTTCTCACGCTTATCGACTTGGCCTGAAGAGCAATCGACGAAGTCGACACCGGCTTTTTTGAACTGTTTGGCTATTTCAATGGCATCGTCTGGCGCAATGCCACCTTCCACCCAATCGTGCGCAGAAATGCGGACTGACATGGGTTTGTCGTGCGGCCACACTTTGCGCAGCGCTGTAAATACTTCCAATGGGAACTTAAGGCGATTTTCTAGCGATCCGCCAAATTCATCCTGCCTTTGATTGGTTAAAGGTGAAATAAAGCCCGACAGCAAATAGCCGTGTGCACAGTGCAACTCCAGCCAATCAAAGCCGGCATTGGCACCACGCACTGCAGCCGATTCAAACGCCGCCAAAACGTCCACCATTTGGGTGCGCGTCATTTCATGCGGCACTTGGCTCACGCCGTCCATGTAGGGCAATGCAGAGGGTGCCATCAAGTCCCAGTTGTTACCATCGCGCGCCAAATCGTTCAAAGGCATGTCCATGCCATCCCATGCACGGCGTGTTGAGCCTTTGCGACCCGCATGCCCCAATTGCAAAGCGATCTTGGCATCCGATTGGGCATGCACAAGATTCACAATGCGCGCCCACGCATGTTGTTGTTCGTCATTCCACAAGCCAGGACAGCCTGGGGTAATTCGACCCTCAGGCGTTACGCACGTCATTTCGGTAAACACAATGGCAGCCCCGCCTAAAGCGCGAGCACCGTAATGCATCAAATGAAAATCACCAGGCACACCATCTGTAGCTGAATACGTGGCCATGGGCGAAACCATGACCCGATTCTTCAAGGTGATGCCGCGTGCTTGCAAAGGCAAAAACATGGGCGGTGTTGATTTGGCTTTAGCGCTGTGATCAAACTCAAGCATGGACGCCATGAACCGCTCGTAGGCTGAAACAAATTCAGCATCGCGCAGTCGCAAGTTTTCATGTGAAATGCGCTGACTTCTGGTAAGCAATGAATAAGCAAATTGCTGGGGCGGCAAATTGACATAGCGCGCTACATTCTCAAACCACTCCGTCGAATTGCGCGCAGCATTTTGAATTTTCAAAACCTCAATAGCACGCGTGGCTTGGTAGGACGTCATCACTTCTTGCATGCCCTTGACTTCATGCCCCACACGCTCAAAGGTATCGGCCAATTCAATGGCATCTTCTAGCGCCAGCTTAGTGCCAGACCCAATAGAAAAATGGGCTGTGTGCGCGGCATCGCCCATTAGCACGTAGGGTACAGAGCGGCCATCGGAGGTGGTGTCCCAGTGCACCCACTGATCACAAATGACGCGCGGAAACTTAATCCAATGTGCAGAACCACGCAAGTGCTTTGCATTGGTCATGAGAGGGTTGCCGTCTAAGTATTTGGCAAACAATTTTTCACAAAAAACAATAGACTCCTCTTGCGACATTTGCTCTAATCCAGCCGCCTTCCAAACAGGCTCGGGCGTCTCGACAATGAAGGTGGAGGTGTCTCCATCGTACTGATACGCGTGCGCTTGAAACCAGCCATGCTCTGTTTCCTCAATGGCAAAAGTGAACGCGTCAAACAACTTGCGCGTGCCAAGCCACACAAAGCGGCAATGACGCTCGTCAATGTCTGGTTTGTAGGTGCTGGCAAACCGGTTGCGAACCTTGGAGTTAATGCCATCACAGGCAATGACCAGGTCGGCTTTGTATTGCGCACCGATGTCTGCATTGGCATCGACTTCTGCTTCAAAGACCAACTCGACACCCAAGCTTTCACAGCGCTTTTGCAAAATATTGAGCAAGCGTTTGCGCCCAATGCCACAAAAACCATGACCGCCAGAGCGCATGGTTTCGCCCTTGAAATGCACGGCAATGTCATCCCAATGATTGAACGCGCCCAAAATTTCAGATGCTGTGATGGGGTCTGCCAATTGCAGCCTTGACATGGTGGCATCCGAGAAAACAACGCCCCAGCCAAAAGTGTCATAAGGCTTATTGCGCTCTAGCACGGTGATGTGGTGCTCTGGGTGGCGCAACTTCATGAGTAAGCCAAAATACAGGCCAGCGGGTCCGCCGCCTAAGCACACGATGTTCATGATGAGGTTCTCTCTTTCCAGGCATCTACCTAAATATTGGCCAACAATCGGGCTCGATATCAAAATAATTCTGGCTTCAATAGTTGAAGCTTGAAATAATTATCGCGAATCTGTTTGGCCAGGTCAAGGCCAAAAAAAAGCAGCTTGTTCAAGCTGCTTTTTTTGCGGTTATTGGTTCATGACCGTGATGCTGATCCGCCTGTTGCGTGGATCTTTGGGATCGCTTGGATTGTAGGGCGCTGTATCGGCCACGCCCTCAATCTTGGCAAATCGGTTGCCCGGAATGCCCTTCCTCTCAATGATCTTGCGAGTTTCCTCGGCGCGCTCTGCCGACAAGGACCAGTTGTTGCGGTCGTCGGTGTTGGCAAACTGCACGCTGTCGGTATGCCCTCGAATAGCCACTTTATTGGGCAAAGCTGCCAATGTTTTAGACACCTCTACCAGCAAGGCCTGCGCTTTGGGCGTCATGGTGGTGGTACCCAGACCAAACATGGCGAAGTCGGCTTTGTCAATGATTTCAATTCGCAGTCCGTCTTTGTCCCGAGCAAACTGAACTTGGTCTTTCAACTTGTCCAGTTTGGGATTCTTGGCCATGGCCTCTTTGATCTCTTTTTCCATCTTGTCAAAGTTGGCTTTGTCGGCAGCCTCAGCAGACTTTTTACCTGGATCGCCATCTTGACCCGATTCTTTGCTGTCGGCCCCGTTGGGTGATGGGTCATTTTCTGTCGGACCACCCTGTGAGCGGGGCGTGACCATGTTCAAGGCACTTGTTTGTTTGGCCGAGAAAGGAAAACCGTCGGGGTCAATGATAGAGCGACCACCGAGCATGCCGTCGGAGCCCGCCAACTTGCCCATGGTGGCATTGCTGTGCGAAGTGGGCTTGAAATAGTCTGCAATACTTTTGCGTTGATCGGCATTGGAGGCACCCAACAGCCACATCAACAAGAAGAAAGCCATCATGGCTGTCATCATGTCGGCCAGCGCAATTTTCCAAGCACCGCCGTGAGCACCACCGTGCCCATCGTCCATGATTTTTTTAATGGTGATGCTGGGCGCAACCACCACAGGCGCATCAACTGCAGCCTCATCTGGAATAAGTGGGGCAGCCTCAGGCGCGGCCTCTGCGGCATCATCGCCAGCAGGTGCCACCACGACAAGGGCTTGAGCCTCGTCTGTCGGCGCTTCTAAAACTGCCTCAGCCATGCCGATTAGCCTCCTCGCAAGCCATCAAACACTTCAGCAAAACTAGGCTGATTGTGGTGACTGATACCTGCCCGCGCGGCCTCGATGATCAAGGGCATGGGGTGACCATGCAAGGTGCCAATGATGATTTGTTTGACCACTTTGTAAATTTGGCCTTCATCGTCAATGATCTGAGCCAAGCGCGATGCCATAGGTTCAATAAAACCATAGGCCATGAACACGCCCAAGAAAGTACCCACCAATGCGCCACCAATCATGGCGCCGAGCACTGCTGGCGGCTGGTCAATCGCGTCCATGGTTTTAACCACGCCCAGCACACAAGCCACAATACCCAAAGCGGGAAGCGCACCGGCCAAAGTAGCCAAAGCAGTTTGTGCTTTCAGGGCATCATGGTGGTGAGTTTTGATGGACAAGTCCATCACGTCTTCTACCGCATAAGGGTTTAAGGGGCTGGTGGACACCACCATCAAACGAACCGTGTTGCAAACCAAATCCAACAAGGCGTGGTCATGCAAAATTTTGGGGTACTCGCCAAAAATGGCACTGGATTCAGGATTTTCAATGTGCGCTTCAAGGGCCACAGGGCCCTCGGTTTTGAGCGTTTTCATGATTTTGGACACCACAAAAATGGTGCTCAAATAGTCCTCTTTTTTATAGGCAGGGCCCTTGAACACTTTGCCCATGCCGCCTAAGGCACCCTTGAAAATGTCCATGCTGTTGCCAATGAGCATGCCGCCAATACCAGCGCCCAAAATAATGAAGGTCTCAATCGGCGCAGATTTGATAATCGGCTTCATGCTGCCGCCGGCCATGATAAAGCCGCCGAACACGCAAACCATCAAAACAACGATACCAATAATCGCATTCATATTTCTCTCCAAAAACGAACAAACGGGCGGCTGGCTTCC
>CANNNB010000189.1 GCA_947505995.1 Comamonadaceae bacterium | reverse complement strand
CTTGCCCAAGTAATTTTTGAGCGAAGCCAAGTAACCAATGGGCGCATCCAGCCATACGTAGAAATATTTGCCGGGCGCATCGGGAATTTCAATGCCGAAATAAGGCGCACCGCGGCTGATGTCCCAATCGCTCAAGCCGCCTTGGCCTTCTTCGTCTTTGGCAAACCATTCTTTAATTTTGTTCAGCACTTCGGGTTGCAAGCGGCCTGTGTCGTGTGTCCATTTTTCTAGGAACTCAACACAGCGCGGGTCAGACAATTTGAAGAAGTAGTGCTCGGATTGTTTCAACACAGGTGTGGCGCCTGACAAAGCGGAGTAGGGGTTTTTCACTTCGGTGGGCGAGTACACCGCACCGCATGACTCACAACTGTCGCCGTATTGGTCTTTGGCGCCGCATTTGGGACATTCGCCTTTGATGAAGCGATCGGGCAAGAACATTGACTTTTCAGGGTCAAAAAATTGCTCAATGGTTTTGGTGGCAATGAAGCCTGCTGCTTTAAGGTCGCGGTAAATCTGTTGGGCCAGTTCGTGGTTTTCTGGGCCATCGGTGGAATGCCAATTGTCAAAGCCAATGTGAAAGCCATCCAGGTAGGGCTTGCGTCCTGCCGCAATGTTGGCCACAAACTGCTGCGGCGTGATGCCTGCTTTTTCGGCAGCAATCATGATGGGGGCGCCGTGGGCATCGTCAGCACACACAAAGTGCACCTCATGGCCTTGCATGCGCTGTGCACGAACCCAGATGTCGGCCTGGATGTATTCCATGATGTGACCGATGTGGAAATTGCCATTGGCATAGGGCAAAGCGGTCGTGACAAAAATTTGTCGCTGGGCTACGGAAGGGATCGAAACAGACGAGGCAGACATGAGGAGGCTATTTGTAGGGGAATCAGTGATTTTATGGGCTTCAACCCTCCGATGTCGCTAAACTGCCGCTCAAGCAACGAAAGTTTCACATGTCGACCCCAGAACAACTCCAAAAAGCCCTAGAAAAGGTCATTGACCCCAACACAGGCAAAGATTTTGTCTCCACAAAAGCTCTGAAAAACCTCGTTGTAGATGCTGGCAATGTGGCCTTTGATGTCGAATTAGGCTATCCCGCCAAGAGTCAAATCCCTGCATTGCGCAACGCCTTGATCGCCGCTGCCAAGCAGGTACCCGGCGTGACTAATGTGTCGGCCAACGTCACCATGAAAATTGTGGCCCACTCTGCACAGCGTGGGGTGGCTTTGCTGCCTCAGGTGAAAAATATCGTGGCTGTGGCCTCTGGCAAAGGTGGTGTGGGCAAAAGCACCACGGCCGTTAACTTGGCACTGGCACTTGCAGCAGAAGGCGCAAGTGTGGGCTTGCTCGATGCCGATATTTATGGCCCCAGCCAGCCCATGATGATGGGCATTGAAGGCCGACCCGAAAGTGAAGACGGCAAAACCATGGAGCCGATGGAGAACTATGGCGTTCAAGTGATGTCGATTGGTTTCTTGGTGAACCAAGACGAAGCCATGATTTGGCGTGGCCCCATGGCCACCCAAGCGCTGGAACAGCTGCTGCGCCAAACCAACTGGAAAGACCTTGATTATTTGATCATCGACATGCCTCCTGGCACCGGAGACATTCAACTCACGCTAAGCCAACGCGTGCCCATGACCGGCGCCGTCATTGTGACCACGCCGCAAGACATTGCATTGCTGGATGCCAAGAAGGGCATCAAGATGTTTGAAAAAGTGGGCGTGCCCATTTTGGGCATTGTGGAAAACATGGCGGTTCATGTCTGCACAAATTGCGGCCATATCGAGCATATTTTTGGCGCCGATGGCGGCAAGAAAATGGCTGAGAATTATCAAATGGATTACTTAGGCGCATTGCCATTGAACATGCAAATTCGGCTGCAAGCCGACAACGGAAAGCCCACGGTGGTGGCCGATCCCGATGGTGAAGTGGCGGGCATCTACAAGTCGGTGGCGCGCCAAGTGGCCATCAAAATTGCAGCCAAGGCCAAGGACTTTTCAGCGAAGTTCCCCACCATCACGGTATCCAAGAACACTTGATCAAATTAAGCGGCCTAAGCCGTGTGCTACGACTCAAAGGCTTGAAATTTTCAAGCCTTTTTGTTTTCTAAATCGCGCAAACGGAAACGTTGAATTTTGCCAGTGGCTGTTTTGGGCAACTCGGCGATGAATTCAACAAAGCGCGGATATTTGTAGGGTGCTAAACGCTCTTTCACAAAGGCTTTGACATCTTCCTCCGTCAGACTTTGCCCTGGCTTCAAGACGATAAAGGCTTTGGTTTTGGTCAGGCCATCGGCGTCAACCTTGCCAATGACGGCAGCTTCCAAAATGGCCGGATGTTGCACCAAAGTAGACTCCACTTCAAACGGCGACACATAGATGCCACTCACTTTAAGCATGTCGTCGTTGCGACCCGCATAGGTGTAATAGCCGTCTAAGTCACGCGAGTATTTGTCGCCACTTTGGGTCCATTCACCTTGAAAGGTGTTGCGCGTTTTTTCGCGGTTGTTCCAATACATCAAAGCTGCGGTGGGGCCTTTGATGTACAGGTCACCTATTTCGTTGTGTCCCGCAATCACTTCACCTTGTTCACCGCGCAACTGCACTTCGTAGCCAGGCACAGCTTTGCCTGTGGTGCCATAGCGCACATCGCCTGGTGCATTGGACAAGAACACGTGCAGCATTTCGGTGGAGCCGATGCCGTCAATGATTTCGCAGCCAAAACGGGCAGTCCATCTTTCACCAATGTCCGCGGGCAAGGCTTCGCCAGCGGACGAACAGAGACGCAATGCCACTTGATCTTTGCTAGGTAAGTCAGGGCTTGCTAACATGCCGCCATAACCGGTGGGTGCACCATAAAACACAGTGGGTTTGTGGTCTACCAAGCGCTTGAATGTGGCCTGGGGGGTGGGGCGCTCAGCCATCAAGACCACGCTGGCGCCGACGCTTAAGGGGAAGGTGAGCGCATTGCCCAAGCCATAGGCAAAGAACAATTTGGCTGCTGAGAAAACCACATCGTTGGACGATAAACCCAACACGCCTTTGCCATACAACTGAGCCGTCCAATACAAATTGCCTTGCGTGTGAACCGTGCCTTTGGGGTTACCGGTAGAGCCAGAAGAGAACAACCAAAAAGCAGGTTCATCGGCATGTGTTTCAGCGGGCAAACTGGGGCCTGTGCCAGATGCCAGTAAATCTTTGAAATGCGTGTGAACGGGGGGCAGGTCGCCCTCGTGCCTAGAAACTACCACATGTTTGATGCTCTTGGTGCCTTGTCCAATGGCAGTATTCAATGTGCCCATCAGTGCCGAAGAAACCAAAACCGCCTGAGCGCGGCTGTTGTTGATCATGAAGGCATAGTCTTCAGGTGTGAGGAGTGTGTTCACGGCAACGGGCACAACACCGGCATACAAAGCACCCAAGAAGGACACCACCCAATCGGTGCTGTCGTGCATCAACAAGAGCACACGCTCTTCGCGCTTGAGCCCTAACTTTCGCAAACCTGCCGCACAGGTGCGAATTTGGTCTGCCATGCCGCCGTAGGTGAGTGTGCCCAAATCGTCTATGAGCGCGATCTTTTCCTTGCGGCTGTTGTTGGCTGCAATCAAGAACTGCGCAAAGTTAAATTGCGAGGGTGGGGCTGGAGGCAGGGCCATGGCGATCTCCGTGGTCAGATCAAAAAATTTGAAGTAACTGCATTAAAACGCTTGGGCTTTCTGGCAACAAGCGGTATAAATGCATTATCTTGCTTGCTGACGAGTATGCAATAAAGTGCATGTTTTGTCTGCACTCAAAGTCTAGGGTTTTCCCTTTAGCTGAAGACCATATTTTGAATGGTTACTTGTTTTTTGGAGTTATCGGTGTCCGATTCATCGACCGCATTTGTTGAAGTTGGTGGCTCACTTGAGCCCTTGCGAAGCCCATTTTTAATGTCCTTGGGTGAGCGCGTGCGCAACTTGCGTTCGCGCAAAGGCATGACACGCAAAGCAGTGGCAATGGCCGCCGATGTGTCTGAACGCCACTTGGCCAATTTGGAATACGGCACAGGCAATGTGTCAGTCTTGGTGCTGCTACAGGTGTCTCATGCGCTGCAGTGCTCTTTGGCCGAATTGTTGGGTGACATCAGCACCAGCACACCAGAGTGGTTGCTCATTCGAGAGCTATTGAGTAAGCGCACAGAGTCTGATTTAAGACGTGCCCGAGTTCAGTTAACAGAAATGTTTGGTGAAAGCGGCGATGCTGCTGCACGGCGTACGCGGATTGCGCTCATTGGCCTTCGAGGTGCCGGCAAAACCACGCTAGGCCAGCGTTTAGCCGATGATTTGAATTTCCCTTTTATTGAACTTAGCCGCGAGATCGAAAAATTTGCAGGCTGCCAAATCAGCGAAATTCACAACCTCTATGGCGCCAATGCCTACCGCCGATACGAGCGCCGTGCCTTAGAAGAAGCCATTCAAATTTACCCCGAAGCGGTCATTGCGACGCCAGGTGGCTTGGTGTCTGATTCAGCCAATTTCAATTTGCTGCTGACGCATTGCACCACGGTATGGCTTCAAGCCAGTGCCAACGATCACATGGCTCGCGTGGCGGCGCAAGGCGACTTGCGCCCCATGGCCGCCAGCCCCGAAGCCATGGAAGATTTGAAGCGAATTTTGGAAGGCCGCTCGGCTTTCTATTCCAAAGCCGAGATCAGCATCAACACCAGCGCGCAAGATGTGGATGCCAGTTTCAAGCGCTTGAAAACTGAAGTACGCAAAGTCATTCAGTGGGTTGAGTAGATTTAGAAGACGCCTGCAAATACATAGGGTAAATACTTATTATTTGCATTAAGTTGCATGTTTAGTGCGTCGTCTTAATGCAGTAAACTGCATGTCAT
>CANNNB010000188.1 GCA_947505995.1 Comamonadaceae bacterium | reverse complement strand
ATCCGTTACCGAATGCCATTGGACTCCACCTTTTTCATCTTGGCAGGCTCTGTCCAAGTCGAAATAGAGGAAAACAATGTTGTGACCGTGCTCGACCAAATGGGGCCTGGACAAATGCTGGGCGAAGTCTCCGCTCTGAGTGGCGACTATCTGGCCAGCGCAACCGTCATAACAAAAACACAAACACGTTTTTTAAGAATGCGTCACCAAGTTTTGGAAGAATTCATTGACAGCAACCAAGAAATTTCAATTGTATTGCTTCGTTACCTGGTGCTCATGCTGTCGGATCGCTTGCGCAAAACGTATCAGCTTGAAGCCTCTCTTGCGCAAATCAACGCCTGATGGAGCAGAACGTGGACATCCAACAATTTCTTAAATCACAACCGGGCTTTGAAAGCCTCTCGGCCAGGGATGTGGCCACTTTTGCGCAGATGATGCATGTGGCGCTCTTTCCTGCCAAGCACATTTTCAATTTGAAAAGCGATGTGGGGCACACACTTTATTTGATCATGGACGGGGCCGTTACAATGAAAAGTGATGATCCATTAACGGGTATTGAAGAAGTACACCTGTTGCGAGTCGGTGAGTGGTTTGGCTTACTTTCTTTGGTGGAAAACTTGCCTGCCCTAGGCGGTTTCAGCGCCTCAGAACACGTAACAGTTGCATCGTTCAATCGCGTTCAATTCAACGATTTGTTTGATGCCGCCCCAAACGTAGGCCGACTTTTGCTTTACATGCTAACCAAACAATTAGCGCGGGCCTTGGTCTTGCAAAATAAGAAGTTGAGTAGAAAATCCCAGCATGTCAGTAGCATCTAACGCGATGGTCCATAGTTGTTTCAGCTTTAAATCACGCCCCATCATCTTGGGCTTGGTCTTTTTCTTATTCTTGATCAGCTCCCAAAGCGCATGGGCCATCGCCGGAAAGATTCAAAACGTCATTGGTACCGCCCGAATCTCCAAGCACACAGGTCAAGAGTACCCTGCCATCAAAGGCGATAACTTGTACGAGGGCGACACGGTGGCCACAGGCTCCAACTCCAATGTGCAAATTCGAATGGTGGACGAGGCCCTTATTTGGCTGCGCCCCACCACTGAATTCAAAATCACCAAATACCGATCTACTCAGCACGGCCAACCCAAAAATGAAGCCGCACTTCGCTTGCTTGCAGGTAGCATGAGAACGGTTACCGGGGTGATCGGCAAAGCCAATCCAGGCGACTACAAACTCAGTACCCCCAGCGCAACAATTGGCATACGTGGCACCGAATTTGATGCGGTGTATGCAACTTCCCAAATTGCAGCTGATCTTCAAATAGCGCCGGGCACCTACAACCGCGTCTACATGGGTGGCACTTCATTGCAAGGTGTCACTGGGCAGATCAATCTGAACGCAAACGAAGCAGGTTTCATGGGCGAGCAAGCAACAGACTTCCCCAGAGTTTTGCCCAGCATCCCTGAATTTTTGAACACCAGCGGTAACTCAACAGCCAGTCTCAGAGCGGCCCCTGTTACTTCACCGTCCCCTGTGACTGCACCGACCCCGGCCGCGGCCGGCCCCAAACAATTGCTGATCACGGTGCGTTATGGAGATTTAGACTCGGGTACTGTGATATCAACACGCTCAGGCTCTAACAACTCTGAGCAGCGTGTGCAGGCCACGGAGGGCGAGCGAACAACAGTTACCCTTCACGAAAGTACCGAATCTCGCCGACCTGGTCGCTCGGGTGGGGCAACTGAGTCCGTAACCTTGATTGAGTTTGTAGCCAAAATCACTAATGAGACCGCAGCCGTGCAGTTTTTGTCAAGAAACCAAAATGTCAATGCGCGCGGCAGCCAAACCTCCATGGTCGATACTGTTTTGAGCATGCCCATGGGTGTTTGGACCGAAGTCAGCGGACGTGGGCCTTGGAGTTCAGGTAACAGCAATGTCACGATCTCATCAAGAGACACCAGCGCCGATAAAAGCAAGGTCTACCTCAGGGTGCAAGAGATTAAGCCCTGAGCATCGCTCTTATGCTATTAAAGACTGGGCGAATATTTTTGGGGCTTTTACTGGTTGCCATTTTTGCAGGGCACTCTGCATCTTGGTACCGACTGCCCTTGCTAACTGAACTTGAAACGATCATGTTGGACATGCGCATTCGGGCAATTACGCCGCATGCACAAGATGATCGTATTGCAATCATCGACATCGATGAGAAAAGCTTGCGTGAAAAATCCCGAGGCGGCGAGGGGCACTGGCCTTGGCCGCGCGATCGATTGGCAGCCTTGGTGACACAGTTGTTTCAGAAATACCAAGTATCTTTGGTCGCCATGGACGTAATTCTTTCTGAAAAAGACGACTCTTCAGGCTTGAATGTCTTAGAGGGCTTGGCGAAAAATGAGTTGAAAAATATTCCTGAATTTTCACTGGCTCTGAAGCCCCTGCGCGAACGCCTTTCTTATGATCAGTTGTTTGCCAAATCTCTTCAAACTGGCCCAGTGGTTATGGGGTTTGCTTTTCACAATGATGCCGCTTCAAGCCTGACGCCTATACCTCCAGGTCTAGACCCTGCATCCTTGGGCTTAACGCAAATGCGTGCGCAGTCCTTCCCCGCCTTCATTGCACCCTTGCCAGAATTCCAAGCCCAAGTAGCAGGTTTGGGGCATATGAACCCGCTACGTGACACCGATGGCGTCACGCGAAGAGTGCCCATGCTGGTCGAACACCAAGGCCGGTATTACCCTTCATTGTCCTTGTCAGTTTTGCAAGTTTTGTTGGATACCCCCCAATTAGGCGCTGTCACATCGCCTTATGGGCAGAATGAACTGCGCGTAGAAGCCTTGAAAGTGGGCCCGATTGAAATACCGGTTGACGCGGCACTCAATGCCTGGGTGCCCTTTCAGGGGGGGGCGCGGAGTTTTCAATATTTTTCTGCTGTCGATATTTTGCAAGGACGCATCCCGAAGGCAGCCTTAGAAAGCCGCATTGTGTTGATCGGAACATCTGCTGCCGGTTTGTCTGATTTGGTGACTACGCCTTTGGGTGTTAGTTTTCCCGGCGTCGAAGTCAATGCCAACTTGATCACGGGCATGCTCGATGGTCGTATCCTGCACACCCCCGCTTATGCTCAAGGTGCTGAAATGCTGAGCCTGCTAGCCATGGGCCTGCTCATGATATTGGCAGGAACTTGGCTCAAACCTTTTTATGCTTGCTTGCTCGGTCTTTTTGCCTTGACGGGACTCATCGGACTGAACATGGTGCTGATTGAAGTAAAGCACATGGTGCTGCCATTGGCAGCACCAATTGTCTGTTTGATATCTGTCTTTGTATCTCAAATGATTTATGGTTATTTCATTGAGTCCCAAGGTAAGCGGCAAATGTCCAACCTCTTTTCCTACTATGTTCCGCCTGAGTTGGTTCAAAAGATGGCAGAAAATCCAGGCTCTTTCAGTATGGCCCCCACGCAGCGCGAGATGACGGTGCTGTTTGCCGATGTACGCGGATTTACATCCATTTCAGAAAAACTAAGCCCACAAGACTTGGCTGACTTGATCAACGAGTATTTGTCCGCCATGAGTCAAGTAATTAGGGACGAATATCATGGCACCCTTGACAAATACATAGGCGACGCAGTCATGGCCTTTTGGGGTGCACCTGTTGTTGATGCCCACCATGCTGAAAATGCCGTGCTCTGTGTTCTGAAAATGCAACAAGTTTCCGATCGCTTGAGCCAAGAATTTTTGAACAAGGGTTGGCCTGAATTGCGTATTGGCATTGGTTTGAACTCTGGGCAAATGCGCGTAGGCGACATGGGCTCAAACATCCGCAGGGCTTATACGGTCATGGGGGATGAAGTCAACCTCGGCTCTCGCTTAGAAGGCTTGACCAAAATATACGGCGTGGGCATTTTGATAGGTGAAAACACGCGCAATTTGTTGCCGGGCTGGTTGTGCCGCGAAGTCGATTCTGTTCGGGTCAAAGGTAAAAATACACCCATCGCGATTTTTGAGCCACTATCCCCTGAGGGCGATGCTTCTGATGAGCTTGTGCAAGAACTGCTTGATTGGCAGCAAGCCTTGACTGCCTACCGTGCTCAGCAGTGGTCGCTTGCGCAGACCTTGCTAACAAACTTGTTGATTACCCACCCAAGCAGCGTGCTGTATGCTTTGTATCAAAATCGGATTATCAAATTACTGGATAAGCCTCCCGCTCCTGACTGGGATGGCGCAACCAATTTTGAATTCAAATAAAATTACTGTATTTTTTGAAGCATTAATTAACGACGATCAGGGCAATCCGCCGTAGCCTATTTGAGGCACGACCTTTTTCGCAAGGTGCAAGTGGACACCACTATTCGGCAGTGATGCGAGTTTGATCTGACTCGGACTTGCTTGAATACTGTGGAATCCAAACTGAGCCCGTAGCAACCAACGCGCTTCCTGTGCGTTCAAGGCCCGTACTTCTGTTTTGATCACTTGGCTGCGGCCTTTCACATGTGCGCGGACTGATGCTTGGTATGTTTGCATCATGTACTTATCATTTAAGTGAAAGTAGGGCGCACAAAAAAGCCAGCACTAAGCTGGCTTACTTATTGGCAAATTTCAGATCAATGATTAGATTGATTGGCCTCTTTGTCACGCAACTTGAGCAAATCAGCCGCCGTCAATTCAACATCTTTCCCGTCAAGTGACACCAGGATACTGGTATTGGTCTTGATGGCAACATCCTCTGCTGAACGAGCGGCACGAAGCATCGCTGCATATGAGCCTGCTAAATCTGGATCAGAGGAGGTACGTATGTCTTTGGGATTCATTTGTTGCTCCAGTCAATCAGTTTAGGTGGGCGGTGATAGCTATCAAATAATGCCCATGAGTTAACTACCTTACTGTAACGCTTATGGAAGTTTTCT
>CANNNB010000187.1 GCA_947505995.1 Comamonadaceae bacterium | reverse complement strand
GTTGCTCAGCGGTGATTGATTTTTTATTAGCCAGCACATGCTTCACGGGAAGTGCCGCCATGAAGGGCTCGTCGTACAAAGCGGCGGTGGCCAAGCCCGTATCGGGAAAAGGCTCGGCCAAGATGGCGCAATCAATTTCACCTGCCCGCAACATCTCCATGAGTTTGACGGTGAAGTTCTCTTGCAACATCATTGGCATTTGCGGTGCCTTCTTCATGATTTGTCGCATCAAGTCGGGTAACAAGTAAGGGCCGATGGTGTAGATCACGCCTAAACGCAAAGTCCCTGCCAAGGGGTCTTTGCCGCGCTTGGCAATTTCTTTGATTTCGGCTGCTTGCTCCAACACGAGCTGCGCATGCCGAATGATTTCCTCACCCAACGGCGTAGCACTCACCTCATTGGCGCTGCGCTCGAACAACTTCACATCGAGCTCTTCCTCGAGTTTTTTAATGGCCACCGACAGGGTAGGCTGCGACACGTGGCACGCCTCCGCGGCTTTGCCAAAGTGCCTCTCGCGGGCCACCGCCACAATGTATTTAAGCTCAGTCAGGGTCATGCCAATTTCTCAAGCTTTCAAATATTCCGATTTTCCGCCCAACCAGCGAGCAATGTGTCGCTCGGCCATGTCGGGGTATTTTTCCAGCAATTTCGGTGCTGTTTGCCTAGCCCAATCAAGCAAATGCTCGTCTGTGGTCAAGTCGGCAAATCGCAACAGGGCTGCACCCGATTGTCGCGCACCCAGAAACTCACCTGGGCCTCTGATTTCCAAATCGCGTCTGGCAATTTCAAAGCCGTCGTTGGTATCAACCATGGCCCGCAAACGCTCGCGCGCTGTTTCGCTCAATCGTCCGCCATCGGGGGTGCCATAAAGCAAGACGCAAGCAGAAGCCGCTGCGCCTCGCCCCACTCGACCGCGCAATTGGTGCAACTGGCTGAGTCCAAATCGCTCGGCGTGTTCAATCACCATCAAAGAAGCATTAGGCACATCGACGCCCACTTCAATGACTGTGGTACTGACCAATACGCCCATAGTGCCTTGTGTAAACTGGGCCATGACCTCGCGCTTTTCAAGCACCGACATGCGGGAATGCAACAAGCCCACCATCACGCCCGGCAACACAGCCGACAACTCTGCGTGGGTGGCGGTGGCGTTGGTTAAATCCAAAGCTTCACTTTCTTCAATGAGAGGGCACACCCAATAAACTTGACGACCTTCGGCCAATTGCGCGCCAATGCGGCCAATGACTTGGTCACGCCGGCTGTCTGAAATCACTTTGGTCACCACCGGTGTACGGCCTGGCGGCAATTCGTCAATGACTGAAACTTCTAAATCTGCGTAATAGCTCATGGCCAAGGTGCGCGGAATGGGTGTGGCCGTCATCATGAGCAAGTGCGGCTCCATGCCGGCATCTTGCATCTTGTCTCTGAGGGCCAGCCGCTGCGCTACACCAAACCGGTGCTGCTCATCGATGATGGCAAAGGCCAAGTTTTTGAACTTCACCAGCTCTTGAATCACAGCATGCGTGCCCACCACCAACGCCGCTTCGCCCGACTCAATCAGCGCCAGCATTTCGGTGCGTTCTTTTTTCTTTTGACTGCCCGTGAGCCAAGCTACGCGAACGCCTAATGGGGCCAGCCAACCCACCAATTTGGCAAAGTGTTGTTGCGCCAAAATTTCGGTGGGCGCCATCAATGCGCACTGCCAACCCTCATCAATGGCCAGCATGGCTGCCAAAGCTGCCACCACGGTTTTGCCAGCGCCCACATCGCCCTGAAGCAACCGGTGCATAGGCACAGGCCGAGCCAAATCTTTTGCAATTTCAAGGCCCACCCTTTGCTGTGCTGCCGTCAGCTGAAATGGCAATATTTCTTTCAATTTGTCATGCCAGCCGCCAGTCCTAGGCTTTAGCGCGGGGGCCTTCAAAGTGTCGCGCTCCAACTTAGCCATGCGCTGTGAAAGTTGCTGCGCCAGCAACTCCTCGGCTTTAAGTCTTTGCCAAGCGGGGTGCGTGCGGTCTTCTAAAGCTGCGATTGACACATCGGGTGTGGGGTGGTGCAAATAGGTCAAGGCTTGGCGCAAACTTGGGCTCGATTTCCCTTTGGGTGCTGAAGGCCAAGCCATCGAAGTGGGCAAGGATTCGCTTAAGTCGGCGCGCGACAAAGCACCGGCAATGGCGCGGCGCAAATAGGTTTGCGGCAAACCTGCGGAGGTGGGGTAGACCGGTGTGAGCACCGACGGCAAATCGCCCGAGGCCGCCTTGAAGGAGGGGTGCATCATGGTGAGGCCCAGAAAACCCCCTCTGACCTCTCCCCTGGCCCGAATCACTTGCCCCACGGCCAAGGCCTTTTGCTGGGCGGGGTAAAAGCTGAAAAATCGCAAAACGCAGGTGTCAGTGCCGTCATCTACCGTGACCAGCAACTGGCGCCGAGGACGCAACTGGACTTCTGAGGCGATCACCACGGCTTCAATTTGAATGGCATCGCCCTCTCGGGCATCGCCCAGCTTGACGATGCTTGTTTCGTCCTCGTAACGCAGGGGAATGTGTAAGGCCAAATCAATGTCACGCGCCAAACCCATTTTGCGCATGGCTTTTTGCGGCGCAGACAGCGCCTTGTGCAGCGAAGATGACGGGGGTGTTACGGGGGCAACCATACCGCCATTGTGCCGTGCTTACCCAATGACTTGTAGCGATCAGGCCTCTGGCTGCTTAAGGATCAGCCCCTCAGGATCAAAGCAGTTTTTCGGACGCTTTCGCCACCACGAAGGCTGAAACCACATCTCGAATGGTTTTTCGCTCGTCTTGGGTTAGCGATAAATACCGGCCGACCATTTCACGATCAGCCAGACCCATTTCGATCATGCCATCGTTCATCTCAAACACGTAAGTCTTGCCGGGGGCCCGGCCAAAACGAAGTTCGTCAGGGCTGACTTGTAACCATTCGGAAAGCACCCGCAGCTTGTCTTGCGTGGGCATGACCTTACCCAACAACCAGTTGCGTGCAGTGTGAGGGGTGATACTGCGACCGCGGTAGCGAAGATTGAAGGCGTTTGCGACCAAGGTGGGTGAAGCACGCACACCTGCACTTTCCAACGCGCCGCGCAAACGTTCAGCGAATTGTTGGGATTCGGATACTTTTGGCATTCCCATACATTACTGCTTAGAAAATGCTTGAAAGTGAATGGTGATAATTACTTTCTTGAATACTGCTTACATATTGCGTCTATTTACATAAATTAGATAGTTCTAATTTCTAAATTTTTCCGATAGGTCATGGGACAATCGAATGTTTTTAACTTGGAACGGGTCTTGTTCGGCCCTCAAGCACATGCGCTCATTGAACCCCCATCTTGAAGGTGACAAGGCCAAACGAAGCTTCAGTTTGAGTGACTTTGACTTTCACCTCCCCGCAGAACTCATTGCACAGCACCCCGCCCCTGAACGCAGCAGCTCAAAGCTGCTCGACGGTAGCGGCTCCTTGCCCACCGATCGGGTCTTCAGAGATTTGCCCAAACTCATGCAAGCTGGCGATCTCTTGGTTTTCAATGACACCCAAGTCATCAAGGCGCGAATCTTTGGCGAAAAATCTAGCGGCGGCAAAGTCGAGCTCTTGATCGAGCGGGTTTTGCCCGCCCATCGCGTGGTGGCGCATATGAAAGTGAGCAAAAAACCACTCATTGGCGCCACACTTCACATGGGCAGGGATGCCTCGACCGACGCCATGCAAGGCGAGACGGGGTTTGAGGCCACCCTGATCGGCCGTTGGCCCGATGAAAAAGGCGCATTGTTTTGCTTTGAATTCAGCGCTGAGCCGCATGCCCTCATGGCACAGTATGGTCACATGCCATTGCCTCCCTACATAGAGCGGCCCTGCGATGGCAGCGCCACTGAGGCTGAAATTGCAGAAGACGAAGCGCGTTATCAAACGGTCTTTGCATGCAAGCCAGGTGCCGTCGCTGCACCCACAGCAGCGCTGCATTTTGACGAAGCTTTGTTAAGCCAGTTGAACAACATGGGTGTTGCCACCGCAAGTGTTACTTTGCATGTGGGTGCCGGCACCTTTCAGCCTGTGAAGACCGAGAACATTGCCGAACACACCATGCATGCCGAGTGGTATGACATCCCTGAATCTACACAGCTTGCTTTGCACGCATGCAAAAAACGTGGGGGCAAGGTATGGGCCGTTGGCACCACTTCGGTCAGAACTTTGGAGTCTTGGGCCAAGTCTGGTCAATCACAAGGCGACACTCAAATCTTCATCACACCAGGCTTTGAATTTCAGTGGGTAGACTGTTTGATTACCAATTTCCATTTGCCCAAAAGTACTTTGATGATGCTGGTCAGTGCCTTTGCCGGCTATGAGCATGTGATGGCTTTGTATGCCCACGCCATTGCGCAAAAGTATCGATTTTTCAGCTACGGCGATGCCATGCTCTTGAAACGCTTGACTTGACGCTAAGCCTCGTTGTTTAACCCTCATTGTTTAACCCTCATTGCATAGAATGAAGCATGCTTCAATTTGAACTCCTCAAAACAGATCCCCAAAGCCACGCGCGAAGAGGTCAACTGACCCTGAACCATGGCGTGATTCAAACGCCCATCTTCATGCCTGTGGGTACCTACGGCACAGTGAAAGGCGTGATGCCGCGCAGCCTCGAAGAAATGGGCGCACAAATTATTTTGGGCAACACCTTCCATTTGTGGATGCGCCCCGGTCTTGACATCATGAAAAGTTTTGGCGGTTTGCATGGTTTTGAAAAATGGCAGAAGCCCATCCTCACTGACTCAGGCGGCTTTCAAGTTTGGTCTTTGGGCGCGATGCGCAAAATTACCGAAGAAGGTGTGCATTTTTCTTCGCCGGTCAATGGCGACAAGCTGTTCATGTCGCCCGAAGTGAGCATGCAAATTCAAACCATCTTGAACTCAG
>CANNNB010000186.1 GCA_947505995.1 Comamonadaceae bacterium | reverse complement strand
TTTTGCGCGCGCGGTCGCCGTTGTACATGGCGTTAAGCTGCCCAATCATTTGATGACTCTCGTCCAAGAACATCAAAGAATCTTGGGGCATGTAATCTGTCAATGTGCTGGGCGCAGCGCCTGGCGCAGCACCGGATAAATGACGTGTGTAGTTTTCAATGCCTTTGCAGTGCCCGACTTCGCTGAGCATTTCCAAATCGAATCGAGTACGTTGTTCCAAGCGCTGAGCTTCTACCAACTTGCCCATGCCCACCAACTCTTTAAGTCGCTCTGCCAACTCTACTTTGATGGTTTCCACAGCCGCCAAAACCTTGTCGCGCGGGGTTACGTAATGGCTTGAAGGATATACCGTGAATCGCGGAATTTTTTGACGAATGCGCCCTGTGAGTGGATCGAACAATTGCAGGCTGTCTACTTCTTCATCAAACAATTCAATGCGGACCGCAAGTTCAGAATGTTCGGCGGGAAACACATCGATGGTGTCACCGCGAACACGAAATTTGCCACGGCTGAAGTCTTGGTCGTTGCGTTGGTATTGCATGCGAATGAGTTGCGAGATCACATCGCGCTGTCCCACTTTGTCGCCCGTGCGCAAAGTCATGATCATGCGGTGATAACTCTCGGGCTCGCCAATGCCATAGATGGCCGACACTGTGGCCACAATGACCACGTCTCGGCGTTCCATCAAGCTCTTGGTACACGACAATCGCATTTGCTCAATGTGCTCGTTGATGGCGGAGTCTTTTTCAATGAACAAGTCGCGCTGCGGCACATAAGCTTCGGGCTGGTAGTAGTCGTAATAACTGACGAAATACTCCACCGCATTTTTGGGAAAGAACTCTCTAAATTCTGAATACAACTGCGCAGCCAATGTTTTGTTGGGTGCGAACACAATGGCCGGCTTGCCCATTTGCGCAATGACATTGGCCATGGTGAAGGTTTTGCCAGAACCTGTAACGCCCAACAAAGTTTGAAACACTTCGCCGTCGTTCAAGCCTTCCACCAACTGAACTATGGCCGTGGGTTGATCGCCTGCAGGGGGATAGGGTTGGTACAACTCAAAGGGCGAGCCTTCATAGTGCACAAACTGGCCCTCAGGCGCCACATAGGGCACCGCTTCTAAGGGCGTTTTGTTTTCAATGGAAGGCAGGACCATGGATCTCTTTGATTGGGAAAAGTCGAGCAGCAAACAGGACAAAGTTAGGCGAATTTGGCGGCCAAAATGGGTGAAAGAGCCGTTAAAATTAGGGGCAACCCTAAAGCCTAACCTAGGTTTTGGGTTTCTGCCAGCCAGAAACTGCTTTTACAACATCCCACAAGGACTTTTTCATGTCTCTGTTTACCGCCGTCGAAATGGCCCCCCGCGATCCTATCTTGGGTTTGAACGAACAATTTGCAGCCGACACCAACCCCAACAAAGTGAACTTGGGTGTGGGCGTTTATTTCGACGACAACGGCAAACTTCCCCTTCTTGATTGTGTGCAATTCGCCGAAAAAGCCATGATGGACAAGCCCACAGCCCGTGGCTATTTGCCCATCGACGGCATCGCCGCCTACGACGCAGCTGTCAAGAGCCTGGTGTTTGGTGCAGACAGCGAGCCAGTAGCCTCTGGCCGCGTAGCCACCGTTCAAGGCATTGGCGGCACAGGCGGTCTCAAAATTGGCGCCGACTTTCTGAAGAAAATCAGCCCCAATGCCAAGGTTATGATTTCTGACCCCAGCTGGGAAAATCACCGCGCCCTGTTTGCCGGTGCAGGTTTTCAAGTTGACAGCTATGCGTACTACGATGCCGAAAAACGCGGTGTGAACTTTGAAGGCATGTTGGCCAGCTTGAACGCTGCAGCAGCCGGCACCATTGTGGTCTTGCACGCTTGCTGCCACAACCCTACGGGCTACGACATCACCGCCTCCCAATGGGACCAAGTGATTGGGGTGGTCAAGGCGAAAAACCTAACCCCATTCCTTGACATGGCCTATCAAGGCTTCGGCCATGGCATTGAAGAAGACGGCGCCGTCATTGGAAAGTTTGTGGCGGCGGGCCTTAACTTCTTGATTTCCACTTCTTTCTCCAAGAGCTTCAGCTTGTACGGTGAGCGCGTAGGCGCTTTGTCTGTGCTTTGCGCCGACAAAGAAGAATGCGGCCGAGTACTCAGCCAGCTCAAAATTGTGATTCGCACCAATTACTCCAACCCACCTATTCACGGTGGGTCCGTGGTAGCAGCCGTGTTGGCCAACCCCGAGTGGCGCGCCACTTGGGAAAAAGAATTGGGTGAAATGCGGGTTCGCATCAAGGCCATGCGCCAAAAGCTGGTCGATGGCCTTAAAGCCGCCGGTGTGAAGCAAGACATGAGTTTCATCACCACCCAAATTGGCATGTTCAGCTATTCAGGCCTGAACAAAGACCAAATGGTGCGACTGCGCTCCGAATTTGGGGTTTATGGCACCGACACGGGCCGCATGTGCGTGGCAGCTTTGAACAGCAAAAACATTGACTATGTTTGCCAAGCCATTGCCAAGGTGATCTAAATTTACAAACTAGGCGCATGGCTGTCGCCCATTTGACCGAAATTAGGGGCGCTACTCCACTTTGCTGTCACCACAACTGCTATATTGCTGCAGTGCAATAAATTAAGGGGTTTCAAGCCATGCTTTACCAAATCTACGAAACTCAACGCTCCATCATGGAGCCCTTTGCAGACTTGGCACACACCGCCGCCAAGATGTACAGCAATCCGCTGAACCCTTTTGGCCAATCACAATTGGCTCATCGCGTGTCGGCAGGCTATGAACTGATGCACCGCTTGGGCAAAGATTATGTGAAGCCAGAGTTTGGCATTCGCACTGTGCAGATTGGCAAAGTTGATATTGCCATTCATGAGCGCATTGAAATTGACAAACCGTTTTGTGAGTTGCGCCGCTTCAAACGTTTCACAGACGATGCCACCACTTTGACTGGCCTGAAGGGCCAACCCGCAGTGCTCATCGTGGCGCCATTGTCTGGCCACTACGCCACTTTGCTGCGTGACACGGTCAAGACCATGTTGAAAGATCACAAGGTTTACATCACCGATTGGAAAAACGCACGCTTGGTGCCATTGGCTGAAGGCGAGTTTCACCTTGACGACTATGTGAACTATATTCAAGAGTTCATTCGCCATTTGCAAGGCACTTACGGCAATTGCCACGTGATCAGCGTTTGCCAACCCACAGTGCCCGTGTTGGCTGCTGTGTCACTCATGGCATCACGCGGAGAAACCACACCATTGACCATGACCATGATGGGCGGCCCCATTGATGCGCGCAAGTCGCCCACCTCTGTCAACAACTTGGCTACTAACAAGAGTTTCGAGTGGTTTGAAAACAATGTGATTTACAAAGTGCCCAGTAACTTCCCAGGTGCGGGTCGTCGCGTGTATCCTGGTTTCTTGCAACACACCGGCTTTGTGGCCATGAACCCCGATAGGCATGCCACCAGCCATTACGACTACTTCAAAGACCTGATCAAGGGCGATGACGCTAGCACCGAAGCGCACCGAAAGTTCTACGACGAGTACAACGCTGTGCTAGACATGGACGCCGATTACTATTTGGAAACCATCAAAACTGTTTTCCAAGACTACAGTTTGGTGCACGGTACTTGGAATGTTAAAAATGTCCAAGGTAAAAACGAATTGGTTCGCCCACAAGACATCAGCACCACAGCCATGCTAACGGTTGAAGGCGAGTTGGACGACATTTCTGGTTCGGGTCAAACCGCAGCAGCACATGGTTTGTGCAGCAACATCAAACCAGCCAATCGTCAGCATTTAGAAGTTGCTGGTGCAGGTCACTACGGCATTTTCAGTGGTCGCCGTTGGCGCGAAGTGGTGTATCCGGCAGTTGTCAAATTCATTTTGGCGCACAACGATTTGGGTCCAAAGAAAAAAGCAGCTACTCAATCAGCTGCAAAGCCAACAGCCAAACGAGCGGTGAAAGCCGTAGCCAAAAAAGTTCCTTCACGCAAAAAGTGATCTCACTGGCTGAACGCATCAACGATGCGCTGCCTCAAACGCAGTGCACCCGCTGCGGCTTTCCCGATTGCAAGGCCTACGCACAGGCCATTGCACAAGACAACGCCCCCATCAATCAATGCCCTCCTGGGGGCCTTGAGGGCATTGCCGTTTTGTCTCAAATAACTGGTCGTCCTGCACTGCCCCTCAATCCTGACAATGGCACAGAAGGCCCCATGACTGTGGCCGTGATTGACGAGGCATGGTGCATTGGTTGCACGCTGTGCATCAAGGCCTGCCCCACCGATGCCATTTTGGGCAGCAACAAGGTCATGCACACCGTGATCGAATCGGCCTGCACAGGTTGTGATCTGTGTTTGCCCGTTTGCCCAGTCGATTGCATTGAGATGGTCCCCATCTCGAACGATCGCACCGGCTGGTCTGCTTGGTCGCCAGAGTTGGCTCAACAAGCTCGCAAGCGTTATGAAGGCCGACAAACACGGCTAATCAAAGAAGACAAAGAGCACGCAAGCAGGCAACAAGCCAAAGCTGAAATGAAACTGGCCGATTTGGCGAATCACACACGTTTCGATGTCGACCCCGCCACAGGGCAAGCCATGAGTTCTGACAATGCAGACAAAGAAATGGCCCGCAAACGGGCCATCATTGAAGCGGCTTTGGCCAAAGCCAAGGCACGTCAGAAGTCTTGATTTTTTTAGGCGTACTGTGCTGCCAAAGCGCTAAATGCTTTGACCACTTCTTCGGGAGCTTGCACCAGTTCAATCAACACGCCTTCACCACCAATGGGCAGTTCTTCGCTGCCTTTGGGATGAATGAAGCAAATGTCAAAGCCTGCTGCCCCCTTGCGAATACCGCCAGGTGCAAATCGAACGCCTTGTCGGGTGAGCCACTCAACGGCCACCGCCAAATTGTCAATCCACAAACCAACGTGATTCAAAGGCGTAGCATGCACCGCCGGTTTTT
>CANNNB010000185.1 GCA_947505995.1 Comamonadaceae bacterium | reverse complement strand
GCATTGAGCAAATCACCGCTGAAGTTGAAATCGGCAAGGTCTACGAAGGCCCAGTCACCAAACTCCTCGACTTCGGTGCTTTGATCAATTTATTGCCCGGCAAAGATGGTTTGCTGCACATCAGCCAAATCGCACACGAGCGCGTTGAAAAAGTCTCTGACTATTTGCAAGAAGGTCAGATCGTCAAAGTCAAAGTGCTCGAGACCGACGAAAAAGGCCGTGTGAAGTTGTCCATGAAAGCCTTGATCGAGCGTCCTGCTGCGCCGTCGCACTCAGAGTGATCTTTGAACAAGGCTTAGAGAAATTTGACCATGTCTAAAAAGCTCATTGCTGGCAACTGGAAGATGAATGGCAGTTTGGCTGCCAACGCCTCTTTGTTGCAAGCGGTGTTAGATGGCAGTAAAGGCATGAATTGCCTCGCTGCTGTCTGCGTACCTGCTGCTTACTTGGCCCAGGTACAAGCTTTTTTGACGGGCCAGTCCCTCATTGCCTTGGGCTCTCAAGACGTGTCTGCACAAGAGGTGGGTGCTTTCACCGGCGAAATTTCGGCAAGCATGTTGAAAGATTTTGCGGTGCGCTATGCCATCGTGGGTCATTCAGAGCGTCGTCAATATCACGCGGAATCTGACGTCATTGTGGCGCTTAAAGCTCAGCGTGCTTTGGCTGCTGGCGTCACACCCATTGTGTGTGTTGGAGAAACTTTGGCCGATCGCGAGGCTGGCAAAACCGAAGAGGTGGTGAAGCGTCAATTGGCAGCTGTCATTCAGACCAATGGACATTGCATCAGTGAAATTGTGGTGGCTTATGAGCCTGTTTGGGCAATTGGTACAGGTCGTACCGCATCGCCAGAGCAGGCCCAAGAAGTCCACTCGGTATTGCGGGCGCAGCTGAAAGCTGCAACTTCGCACTCAGAACGTGTTTCCATTTTGTATGGGGGCAGCATGAACGCTGCCAATGCCGCGCATTTATTGGCGCAACCTGACATTGATGGTGGCTTAGTAGGGGGCGCAGCCCTTAAGCCGTCAGACTTTTTGGCCATCATGGCTGCGGGTTCAGCAACTGTTTAGGCAGGTCTGAACTTTTGACAGAAGATAATTTGATTTGGAGCGAAACATGAATGCAATGATCACCGTAATTTTGGCTGTACAGATGTTGTCGGCCTTGTCCATGATTGGACTGATCTTGGTGCAACACGGCAAAGGCGCCGACATGGGTGCAGCCTTCGGCAGTGGCAGTTCTGGCAGTTTGTTTGGCGCATCAGGGGGTGCCAATTTCTTGTCGCGCACCACGGCTGTTTTGGCGGCTGTATTTTTTGTAACAACCCTGATGTTGGCTTACTTTGGTAACCTTAGACCTACTTCTTCCAGCAGCGTTCTGGAAGGTACATCTGTACTTGCCCCAAATGTGAAGCCAGCACCTGTTGACAACAGCACGGCTTCTCAAATTCCTGGCAACGCACCTGCCACACCCACTGCGCCTGCAAGTTCAAAGTAAGAAATCTGGCTGATTTTGACTTCTTGATGAAGGTCACAAATTTTGGTGTTTACCCCGAAAGAATGTTCCTGTTTAGGGGTAAACTATAAGTTGTTCTGAGCGCCAAAAATCCACTTGTGGAAACCTCATGCCATCGGAGCAAAATACCGCCGTCGTGGTGAAATTGGTAGACACGCTATCTTGAGGGGGTAGTGGCGAAAGCTGTGCGAGTTCGAGTCTCGCCGACGGCACCAACAAAGAGACGCTGAATGTTTGCATTCGGCGTCTCCCCATCGATAGAAGTCCATGATCAATCTCGACCAATACCTTCCTATCTTGTTGTTCATTTTGGTGGGCTTGGCCATCGGCGTCATCCCTCAGGTGTTGGGCTATATTCTTGGCCCTAATCGTCCTGATGCCGCCAAAAACTCTCCTTACGAATGCGGCTTCGAAGCTTTCGAAGATGCGCGGATGAAATTTGACGTTCGCTACTACTTGGTTGCAATCTTGTTCATTTTGTTTGACCTTGAAATTGCGTTTCTTTTTCCATGGGCCGTTGCGCTCAAAGAGGTAGGCCTTGCGGGTTTCGTAGGGGTCGTTATTTTCTTAAGCATTTTGGTGGTGGGTTTTGTCTACGAGTGGAAAAAGGGTGCACTCGACTGGGAGTAATTCCAGAACCGTGCGTCTTGAAAATAATTTGAACTGAATGTCTGCTTCAACAAGGATGTGAGAAATGATTGAAGGCGTGATGAAAGAAGGCTTCATTACTACAAGTTACGACTCTGTAGTCAATTGGGCCAAAACGGGTTCCTTGTGGCCCATGACTTTCGGCTTGGCATGCTGTGCTGTCGAAATGATGCATGCCGCTACAGCCCGCTACGACTTGGCTCGTTTCGGCGCAGAAGTTTTCCGTGCCAGTCCTCGTCAAAGTGATTTGATGATCGTGGCCGGTACCCTGACCAACAAAATGGCGCCTGCTTTGCGCAAGGTCTATGACCAAATGTCAGAACCTCGCTGGGTCATTTCCATGGGCTCTTGTGCCAACGGCGGCGGCTATTACCACTACAGCTATTCTGTGGTTCGAGGATGCGATCGCATTGTGCCGGTTGATGTGTATGTGCCAGGTTGCCCGCCAACAGCAGAGGCCTTGATTTACGGCATCATCCAATTACAGCAAAAAATTCGCCGAACCAACACCATTGCTCGAGTTTGAAAGAATCAACATGACTTTTTCTATTCACCCCGAGCAACTTCAACAAAACCTGATTCAAATTTTAGGTTCGCAAGTTTCCGAAGTCTCAGTGGCCTTGGGTGAGGTCACAATCAAAGTGTCAGACGTTAATTATCTGAGCGTGATGCAAACCTTGCGTGATGCACCAGTTTGCAAATTCGAACAACTCCTTGATATTTGCGGCATGGACTATTCAACCTACCGCGAAATTGGAACTGACGGTCCCCGCTTTGGGATTGTGGTTCACTTATTGTCTGTGAGCTTGAATCAGCGAGTTCGGGTTATGGTGCTTTGCCCCGATGACGACTTGCCCTTGGTTAACTCAGTCAATTTTTTGTGGAACTCGGCCAACTGGTATGAGCGTGAAGCCTTTGACTTGTTTGGCATTGTGTTTGAGGGGCACCAAGATTTACGTCGCATCCTCACAGACTATGGTTTCATTGGACATCCTTTCCGCAAAGATTTTCCCATCTCGGGTCATGTCGAGATGCGATATGACGCAGAGCGCGCTCGTGTGATTTACGAGCCCGTCTCCATCGAGCCACGCGAAATCACCCCCCGGATCATCCGAGAAGAAAAATACGGAGGTCTGCACTAAGCGCTTTAGCGCTGGTGTGATTCAACATGGCAGAAATCAAAAACTACACTCTGAACTTTGGCCCGCAGCACCCTGCGGCCCACGGCGTTCTTCGACTGGTTCTAGAACTTGATGGTGAGGTTGTGCAACGTGCCGATCCTCACATCGGTCTCTTGCACCGCGCCACCGAAAAGTTGGCTGAAACCAAAACTTATATCCAATCCTTGCCTTACATGGATCGATTGGATTATGTGTCCATGATGTGCAACGAGCATGCCTATTGCCTGGCCATTGAAAAGTTGCTTGGCCTTGAGGTGCCCAAGCGAGCCCAGTACATCCGCGTCATGTTCTCCGAAATCACGCGACTGCTCAACCACCTCATGTGGCTGGGATCTCACGCCAATGATTGCGGCAGCTCCACAGTCCTGATCTATGCATTCCGCGAACGTGAAGACTTGTTCGACATGTACGAAGCGGTTTCGGGCGCACGAATGCATGCGGCTTATTTCCGTCCCGGCGGTGTGTACCGCGA
This sequence comes from Comamonadaceae bacterium, assembly GCA_947505995.1. The sequence goes on along the minus strand of CANNNB010000185.1, from coordinate 1,193 downwards.
CTTGCCAGAAAGCATGGCGCAATATCAAGTCAACAAAATTCGCAATGCCAAGGCCATTGCAGAATTGAATGTCAACCGCCAAGGCTCTTTGCTCGATTTCATTGAAGACTTTACAAATCGCTTCCCACATTGCATCGATGAGTACGAAACTTTGCTCACCGACAACCGTATCTGGAAGCAGCGAACTGTGGGCATTGGCGTCGTCAAGCCAGAGCGAGCTTTGAACTTGGGCATGACCGGTCCTATGCTGCGCGGCTCAGGTATTGCTTGGGATTTGCGTAAAACCCAGCCCTACGATGTTTATTCTGAAATTGAATTTGATGTGCCTGTTGGTAAATCTGGCGATAGCTACGACCGCTACTTGGTGCGCATGCAAGAAATGCGTGAATCCAACCGCATCATTCAGCAATGTATCAAGTGGTTGCGCGTCAATCATGGCCCTGTGATTACTGACAATCACAAAATTGCGCCGCCCTCGCGCGAAGCCATGAAAACCAACATGGAAGGTTTGATTCACCACTTCAAACTTTTCACTGAAGGCTTTCATGTGCCCGAAGGCCAGGCTTATGCTGCTGTTGAACACCCCAAAGGGGAGTTTGGTATTTACATTGTGAGCGATGGCGCCAACAAGCCTTACCGCTTAAAAATCCGTGCCCCGGGCTATGCCCATCTGGCGACCCTTGATGAAATGGCCCGTGGCCACATGTTGGCCGACGCAGTGGCCATCATTGGAACCATGGACATTGTGTTTGGAGAGATTGATCGATGATCTCTGATGCGACCAAAGCCCGCTTCGATCGCGAAGTGGCCAAATTTCCTGCCGATCAAAAGCAATCAGCTGTCATGGCTTGCTTGTCCATCGTGCAACAAGAACTCGGTTGGGTCAGCGCCGAGAGTGAAAAAGTTGTGGCCGACTACCTGGGCATGGCCCCCATGGCTGTGCACGAAGTCACCACTTTTTACAACATGTACAACCAGCAAAAATTGGGCAAATTCAAGCTGAACGTTTGCAACAATTTGCCTTGCCAGTTGCATGGTGGTCAACAAGCCCTGGTTCATTTGCAAAAGCGATTGGGCATTCAAGTGGGTGAAACGACCGCTGATGGCCTGTTTACTTTGCAGCCCAGTGAATGCCAAGGCGCATGCGCCGATGCGCCTGTGTTGTTGGTCAACGACCGCACCATGTGCAGCTT
>CANNNB010000184.1 GCA_947505995.1 Comamonadaceae bacterium | reverse complement strand
GTTTCGGTGTCGCTGGTGTTCAAGGTGATTTCGGTGCACAAGTTGGAGGAGTGCACCACGCCAGCGTGCTGCTGAGGTGAGCGAATGTTGCAAGCGTCTTTGAAAGTGATCCAAGGATGGCCGGTTTCAAACAGCATGGAGAGCATCTTGCGCCACAGGTCGTTGGCCTGGATGGTGCGGCTGGGCTTGATCTCGCCTGCAGCGGCTTTTTGCTCGTAGGCCACATAGGCTTTTTCGAAGGCAATGCCAAATTTGTCGTGCAAATCGGGGCAATCGGAAGGCGAGAACAAAGTCCAAGTGCCATTTTCCATGACGCGGCGCATGAACAGGTCGGGAATCCAGTTGGCGGTGTTCATGTCGTGCGTGCGGCGGCGATCGTCACCGGTGTTTTTGCGCAGTTCCAGGAACTCTTCAATGTCCAAGTGCCATGTTTCAAGGTAGGTGCAGACCGCGCCTTTGCGCTTGCCGCCTTGGTTGACTGCCACCGCAGTGTCGTTGACCACTTTGAGGAAGGGCACCACGCCTTGAGATTCGCCATTGGTGCCTTTGATGTGGCTGCCCAAAGCGCGAACGCGGGTCCAATCGTTGCCCAAGCCGCCTGCAAATTTAGACAGCAAAGCGTTTTCTTTGATGGACTCGTAAATGCCGTCGAGGTCGTCGGGCACGGTGGTGAGGTAGCAGCTGGACAACTGTGAGCGCAAGCCGGCGCTGTTAAAGAGAGTGGGTGTGCTGGACATGAAGTCAAATGAAGACAAAACTTCATAGAACTCGATGGCACGGGCTTCGCGGTCGGCTTCGCCCAAGGCCAAGCCCATGGCAACGCGCATGAAGAAGGACTGGGGCAACTCGATGCGTGTTTTGCGCACGTGCAAGAAGTAACGGTCGTACAAAGTTTGCAGGCCGAGGTAGTCAAATTGCAAATCCCGATCGGCTTTGAGGGCTGCACCCAATTTTTGCAAGTCGAATTGGAGCAGTCTTTCGTCGAGCAAGCCGTTGTCTACGCCCTTTTTGATGTAGCCAGGGAAGTAGTCAAGGTAGTGAGCGGCCATGTCTTTCAAGAGCACTTCTTTGCCCAAGACTTCTTTGGCAATGGTGTGCATGAGCAAGCGGGCTGTGACGTAGGTGTAGTCTGGGTCTTTCTCGATCAGGGTGCGAGACGCCAAGATGGACGCCTTGTAAACCTCTTCCATGGGCACGCCGTCGTAGAGGTTGCGCATGGTTTCGGCCACGATGGGGTCGGGCTGGACGTCTTTGCCCAGGCCTTGGCAGGCATTGACGATAAGGCCTTGCAAATAGTTGAGGTCGAGGGGGACGCGCTGGCCACCATCCAAGACGTGCAGGGTGGGATGAGCGTTGACCGCCGCTTTTTCTTCTTTAGCTTGGGCCCGCTCTTGCGTGCGACGCTCGCGGTAAAGCACATAGGCGCGGGCCACTTCGTGGTTGCTGCTGCGCATCAGGCCCAATTCGACCTGGTCTTGCACATCTTCAATGTGAAAGGTGCCGCCGCCAGGGCGTGAACGCACCAAAGCGCGAATGACCGCTTGGGTTAATCCATCGACCACTTCGCGCACGCTGGCAGATGCGGCGCCCTGTGTGCCGTGGACTGCCAAAAAGGCTTTCATCAAAGCAACGGCAATTTTGTTGGGTTCAAAAGGAACGACACCCCCATTGCGACGAATGATTTGGTAATTGGCCAAGGCATGCGTTGCCGGTGGCGGGGTTTGAGAGGCGCTAGGGTTGCTAGAGAGGCTGGTATTTTTAGGCGTTTGATTTAGCTCAATTTGCATGTCGTTCTCGGTTGTCAGGGGCAGTTCGGTTTTAATTTATTTTGGGTCGACAAAGAAGTGGTTTTCTTGGTTTTCACTAGACCGTGACTTTGGCGTGTAGACACTATATATGGGGTCTGTGACGAATTCAAGCCACTAGGGGTAGTGTGTGAGGAATATTTTGGGGCCTGTGCCAGCAAGCCACCCTTAGGGGCTAAGGCAGCGAGCAAGTTGGATGGTTTTAGAGGCCTAAAAAGATGGCTTGAAATGCGCGTCAAATATGCAGGTTTTATAGAAACTCTAGATTTGATGCGGGTTTGCTTGCATTTGCCTTTGCAAAACCTTGCAAATAAATGCTTCGCAAAATTTTCTTTCAATCGTCGCTGCCTTAAAGCTTGAAAATGGTGCAAGAAAATTACAAAAATGCCATTAAAAAATATTTCAAAATAATTTCAAGAAAATTCAAATCTTGGGGAAATATTGATGCGGCCACGCCACATTTTTCTGTAGCAAAGCCCAATCGAAACCAGGCCCAGGGTCTTTTTTACGGCCGGGTGCAATGTGTTCATGGCCCGCAATGTTCGTGATGGGATATTGCTGACCAAGTACCCCGCAAAGTTGCGCCAGACTTTCATATTGAGCCGCTTCAAAGTGGTTCCCCTCTAAGCCTTCTAGCTCAATGCCAATCGAGTCGTCATTGCAATTGCTGCGGCCTCGGTAATGGGAGGCGCCGGCGTGCCACGCGCGTTGATCGCAACTGACAAACTGCCAAACTTTGCCCGTTCGCTCAATGAAAAAATGAGAGGAAACTTCTAAACCTCGAATCGACTGGAAGTAGGGATGGGCGTCCCAATTGAGTTGATTGGTGAAAAGCTGTTGAACCGCGCCGTTGCCAAACTGGCCTGGAGGAAGGCTTATGGCGTGAAGCACCAGCAAGTCGATGACGGCGCCAGCAGGGCGAGGGCCAAAGTTGGGGGACTCGCATTTTTCAGCGGCTTGACACCAGCCCAGTTGCCAAATGTCAAAGCTCATGGCATTCAGGTTGCTTGATCGCCAGCAGCTTGGCGATGAGTCTCAGAGCAGTAGCGACCAGATCTGCCCTGCACCATGTCTAAATCGGGCAAGTGAACGCCGCAATGATCGCAGGCATGCATGGGGCTGGGTTGTTGCAAGGCATCGGTGGGGTTGGCCTTGCTATTGCCTTGTGTTGCTTGGTCTTTTGACTTGTCTTGTTGTTTTTCTTTGAGTGCGTTGAGGCGATTTCTGCGCCACAACCAAACCCCAAACAAAACAGCCAGCAAAAAAATGAAGATTTTCAAAGGCTGCGCCCCAAAATCACTTCAAGTACAAACCGCGATCCGGCGTAGGCGAACAACAAAAATGCAGAGCCTGTGTAAAGCACCCGAACAGCACGCCGACCACGCCAGCCAAATTGATGGCGCCCGACCAAAAGCGCGCCAAAGGTGAGCCAAGACAATATAGAGAGCACTGTTTTGTGATCCCACTTCAAATGGGCCCCAGCAGCGCCGTAGAGTTGCTCGCCAAAAAGAATGCCTGCAATGAGCGTGAAAGTGAGCAAAATAAAGCCGAGCAGCACAAACCGAAACATAAGGCGCTCGAGGGTGAGCAAGGGCAGGCCGCTTTGGTTTTCGTTGCCTTTGCGAATTTCGATTTCTGCGCTGGTCATGAGCGCGGCATGAACCACGGCCGCGGCAAACATGGCATAGGACGCAATGCCCAAAGCCCAGTGCAGGGGCAGCCAAATGGAGGCCGAAACCTGAAGTGCTTGACCGGGGTAGTACCAAGACAGGGCCACTGAAGCGCTGCCCAAAGCCGCCATGACCCAACGGGCTTTGAATTTTGGAAAGTACTGGCTCTCAACCGTGTAGGCTGTCAAAACCCACCAGACCGTGACGGACAAAGCCGGTGCAAAACCAAATCGGGGTGTATCGCCCCACAAGCCCAACCCAAGGGTGCAAGCGTGCAAGACCCAAGCCAGCCACAGGTATCTACGGGTCAAGTTGGGGCCCATTCGATCGGCTACAAGAGCGGGAATGCCATAGGCGATGACAGTTAAAAGTGACAACCACATCGCCAATTCAGAGGGACTGGCTAAAATCATGCTTCCTAGTTTAGCGTTTTGAGCCGCTGCAATTTGGCAAAAGGCTCAAAAGCTAGCGGTTTATGAAAAATTTTCTTTATGGCCTCAGCTCTCACAGACAAACTCTCGCTACTCGTTAAGCAAATCAGCGGACAAGCGCGGATCACTGAATCCAATGTGTCTGACATGCTGCGAGAGGTGCGCATGGCGCTCTTGGAGGCCGACGTCGCGCTGCCTGTCGTTCGCGATTTCATTGCGCGGGTCAAAGACAAAGCCTTAGGGCAAGAGGTTTTGGGATCTTTAAAGCCGGGCCAAGCCTTGGTGGCCATCGTCAACCGAGAATTGGCCGCCACCATGGGCGATGGTGTGGCCGATATCAATCTGGCAGCGCAACCCCCAGCGGTCATTTTGATGGCAGGTTTGCAAGGTGCGGGTAAAACCACCACCACCGCCAAGTTGGCAAAGCATCTGATTGAAAAACGCAAGAAAAAAGTGCTCACTGTGTCGGGCGACGTTTACCGACCCGCAGCCATTGAGCAATTGAAAACTGTCACGGCTCAAGCCGGCGCTGAATGGTTTCCCAGCTCACCTGATCAAAAACCTTTGGACATTGCGCGGGCTGCCATTGATTACGCGCGCAAACATTTCTTCGATGTGTTGCTTGTAGACACTGCTGGTCGCCTGGCCATTGATGAAGCGCTGATGGCTGAAATTCGCGAACTGCACGCGGTCTTGAAGCCTGTGGAAACCTTGTTTGTGGTGGATGCCATGCAAGGTCAAGACGCCGCCAACACGGCCAAAGCTTTTAGCGATGCGCTGCCAATTACCGGCATTGTGCTCACCAAGATGGATGGCGACTCGCGCGGTGGTGCGGCTTTGTCGGTGCGTCAAATCACGGGCGCCCCCATCAAGTTTGCCGGTACCAGCGAAAAAATTGACGGTCTCGAAGTGTTTGATGCCGAGCGTCATGCCGGCCGTATTTTGGGCATGGGCGATATCTTGGCTTTGGTTGAGCAAGTCACGGCAGGGATTGACATGGAGGCTGCCCAAAAAATGGCGGCCAAAGTCAAAAGCGGCGCTGGCTTTGATTTGAATGACTTCTTTGCACAAATTCAGCAAATGAAACAGATGGGTGGTTTGTCGAGTTTGATGGACAAATTGCCCAGCCAAC
>CANNNB010000183.1 GCA_947505995.1 Comamonadaceae bacterium | reverse complement strand
TGTCCTGACTTGACCGGCCCGCATGCAGCAAACTTGCATCTTGGCCCGCCGCTCGAATCATCAAAGGCTCAAAGTCAACCACTCGCCATGGACGGGCCGCGCCCGGTTTGGCGCCATCTTCAAGAACTTTCACAAGGCCTGCCGCAATTTTGGGAGCCTTTGAAGGATCGAGCAAACCCTCATCTGTGTTGATCACAGCAGATGCTTTATTGATTTGTCCCAGCCAAAAAAACTGATCACGCCCATTGTTCTTTTGCGCAAAAGCCAAGTTGCAGGCCACCATAAATACGAGCACTGCGATTGATTTTTGATAAATTGAATCCATGGTGTCTTTCAAAATTCCAACGATCACATGAAGCGTGATTTTTTAAATAGTTTTAATGATCGTCGATAAGAATTGGCACTACCGGAATAACTGAATTATTTTGGGCCGCATCAACCCGGTTTAATTTGAGCTCTTTCAACCACTGTCTTCCAGCGCGCCTGTTCTTTGGCAATGAAAGCCGCGTATTCAGCAGGTGTGCCACCGCCGGGAATGGCGCTTTCGGCTTCATTGCGTTTAATGACTTCTGGCGCCTTCATGGTTTTGGCACATTCTTGCTGCAACTTGTTGATGATCTCAACAGGTGTGCCATTGCGCACAGTAATGCCGTACCACTGAACTGTTTCAAAATCTTTGTACCCCAACTCAGCCACGGTGGGCACATCGGGCAACACAGGAATGCGTTGAGTGGTGCCTACAGCAATGCAACGCAAGGCACCGCTCTTGATGTGCGGCAGCAAAGCAGGTGTTCCGGCAGACATGAATTCAATGCGGCCAGCCAACACATCGTTGAGCGCAGGGCCCGTACCGCGGTAAGGAATGTGCGTGATGAACATGCCTGTTGCAACTTTCAAGGCTTCAACTGCCAAGTGACCTGCACTTGCATTGCCTGCGGATGCATAGTTCAATTGACCCGGTTTGGATTTGACGTAGGCCACGAAGGACTTGAAATCTTTTGCGGGCACATCTTTGTGCACCACGAACAAACTGGGTACGCGGGACAGCAAGGTGACCGACGTGAAATCTTTGTTGACGTCGTATCCGCTGTCTGGGTAAATGAGAGGGTTGACGGCCATCAAGCCAATGTGACTCATCACAATGGTGTAGCCATCTGCCGGCGCACGCACGGCCTCTTGCATGGCTGGCACGCCACCACCGCCACCTTTGTTGTCAATCACAAATGGCACGCCCAATTGTTTGGTGAGCTCCGCCCCAATAGAGCGCGCCACGATGCTGGATGTGCCACCAGGGGCAAAGGGCACGATCCATCGAACGGGTTTGTCTGGCCAGTTGCTGGTTTGACCCAAAGCTGGGAGTCCTGAAGCAGACAAGCCAGCAGCACCCATCCATTTGAGATGATCTCGGCGATTCATGTTTTCAAACTGCATGATTGTTTCTTTCATTTACTTTCAACTGAAATATGCCACAAATGAACTGCGTTATTTTGGAAAAGGGATTTAAAAGTTAGAAATTAAAAACCCCCGCTGTGTTGCCACTGCGGGGGTTTTAATTTTCTAAACAAACTGACTTGCGTCAGCGTCAGATTAGAAAGTGTGGCGAATGCGTGTCACAAAACCACTGCCGCCACCAACTGCGTCTTGCTTGAACATGTCAGCGCCCAAAGTTGTACGCTTGCTTAAAGCATAGTTAAAGCCTAAACCCATTTTGGTGTCAGCTGTAGTCGCTTTTTTGCTGTCTTTGCTAAGACCAGCCAACAAAGTGATTGCGCCCATGGGGATGGAGGCTGAGTAACCAGTGATGTCGGCAGTTGTAACGCCAAGGTTGTTGTTTGTCTTGGCATTGAAGACGGCGACCTTGGCAACTCCCAAGTCATAGCTTGCGCCAATAGAAGTACCCTTGCCAGGAAGATCGGTAACGGCAAAGGCAGTTGCAGCACCGGATACATCACCACCAACGTTCAAGCTGTTCTTGCTTTGCAAGAATTGAACAGCAACTGGACCTTGAGCGTAGCTCAGGTTCAAAACAGAGCGCTCAAAGGCACGGCTTGAAACAGTGGTTTGGTAACGAACAGTGAAACCGCTGAGGTTTGTAGACTCGTAACGAACTGAAGAAGCCTGTGTTTGTGCTGCAATCAATCCGCTGATGGTACCAGCAGCACCTGCAATCAGACCAGCACCGCCGGTACAACCCCAGGGGTCAAAGCCGCAGTTTGCATCTTCGGCAATTTTACCGACACGAACTGTGCCTAAACCGCCACTGACGTAGGCGTTTGCATTGTGGAACAAAGCATTGCCTGTACCAGCACTGTTGCGGTCACCAGTAGATGCATTGAAACGCATTTGGCCGTCGAAACCGCCTTTTAAGCCACCACCAAGGTCTTCAACACTGGCGATGTTAATGGCGTTGGCGCCACCACCAAGAGAAGCAACAGCAGCTTTTGCACCAGCAAGTCCAGTGTCCATAACACCAACGCTGATAGAGCCAGACAATGTCACAGCAGATTGGGCCATAGCGGCGCCAGAAGCGGCCAAAACAGCCAATGCGATCAGGGATTTTTTCATTTGAGAAGTTCTCCAAGGTTTAACAAGGGCCCCAGTTCAAGTGTTTGCATATTTGCATACAACTGAAACCCTGAGCCAACCTCCGTTAGGGAAGTTGGGTCTATTGCACCAGAGGTCGGGCCCGTTCGCAAAGAAAATCACAAGAATGAAGGGCTTATTGTTGCTTGGGTACAACAAAAGGGCTAAACTATTTCCTATGAATGCCGATACCTTCATCCTCGCTGCCGACAGTGCTTTGCGCACACTTTTTTCCAGACCCAGGGCGTCTAGGGCCACGCCCCAGCCCGTCAACATGCTTGTACAACAGGCAGATGGCCAGATGATTGCCCCTACAGCGCCCGCTTTAACAGATGCAGAAAAAACACTTTCTGCTGCCCTCATGCGCGTCAACCATGTTGGCGAGGTTTGCGCCCAAGCCCTTTACACGGGGCAAGCCCTGGCCTGCAAAGACCCTGTGTTGCGCGCCAAGCTCGACACAGCTTGCCGCGAGGAAACCGACCATTTGGCTTGGACCTTGGAGCGTTTGGAACAACTTAACAGCCGTCCCTCCTTGCTCAACCCCCTCTGGTATGCCGGCGCTTTCGCCATTGGCTACGGCGCAGGCAAGCTAGGCGGAGACAAACTCAGCTTAGGCTTTGTGGTGGAAACTGAAAACCAAGTGGAAGCGCACCTTGCAGAGCACATGAATCAATTGCCCGCCCATGACTTGGCCTCTAAAGCCATCGTGGCGCAAATGAAGACCGATGAGGCCGCCCATGCGCGCATGGCACAAAAGGCGGGCGCTGTTGAGTTGCCCGAACCCGTCAAACGCATCATGGGCGCTGCGGCCAAAGTCATGACCACCGTGTCGCATCACATTTAAGACCCTCAAGCGCATCGCTAGCCTATTGCTTGCGCCTTGGGCGAACTTAAACCTCAATCAGCTCAAAGCTGGTGGTAATTTCTGCGGTCTTGGCCAACATGATGCTGGCAGAGCAATATTTATCGTGGCTCATGGCTACGGCGCGCTCAATGGCCGAAGATGGAATGCCTTTGCCCTTGACGGTAAAGTGCATGTGAATTTTTGTAAACACTTTGGGGTCGGTGTCAGCCCTTTCTGAGGTGAGTTTCACGGAGCAGCCCTGCACGTCGTGGCGGCCACGCTTCAAAATCAAAACCACATCGTAGGCAGTGCAAGCGCCGGTTCCCGCCAACACGGTTTCCATGGGGCGAGGCGCCAAGTTTTGCCCACCGTTTTCAGGTTTGGCCGCGTCTGGCGCACCATCCATCATGAGTACATGGCCACTGCCTGTTTCGGCCACAAAACCCATGCCTGAGCGCGTGCCTGAAGCGCCGGTCCAGCTAACTGTACATTCCATTTTGGTGAATTCTTTCTTCAAATATTCAAGATTAACCAGACTGCCATCGTAAAGCTTTTGAAAAGCTGTTGCACTGCAACATTTTTTATGTAGAATTTCGAACAGTCGTGCTTTTTTACCTCATCAAGCACGAGCCTTTTGTCTCCTCCACCCTCCGAAAAGGTGGATTTGCCCCGAGCCGCAAGGCCCGGGGCATTTTTTTCGCCCGCTATCATTCGGGTATGACTTCGAAAAATCTCAAACCTTCCGATTACCTGAAAAAAATTCTGAACGCACGCGTTTATGACGTGGCCACGGAATCGGCTTTGGAGCCTGCCAAGAATTTAAGCAAACGCCTGAACAACACCGTTTTGCTTAAGCGTGAGGACCAACAGGCGGTGCACAGTTTCAAGCTGCGCGGTGCCTACAACAAAATGGCCCACCTCTCGCCTGCCCAACTGAAAAAGGGCGTCATTTGCGCTTCGGCAGGCAATCATGCACAAGGTGTGGCCTTGGGTGCCAGCAAACTTGGCTGCCGCGCCGTCATTGTGATGCCCACCACCACGCCGCAAATGAAAATAGAAGCCGTGAAAGCTTTGGGCGGTGAAGTGGTCTTGGTTGGGGACAGTTACTCAGACGCATTCAAGCACGCCACGATGCTTGAAAAAAAATTGGGCATGACATTCGTGCACCCCTTTGACGATCCAGAAGTCATTGCCGGCCAAGGCACCATTGCCATGGAAATGTTGCGCCAGCACCAAGGCCGCTTGGATGCTGTGTTTGTGGCCATTGGCGGTGGCGGCCTCATTTCAGGCGTAGCCAATTACATCAAAGCGGTGCGCCCCGATATCAAAGTCATTGGTGTTCAGATGAACGACTCGGACGCCATGATTCAATCTGTGAATGCCAAAAAACGCGTCACCTTGAACGATGTGGGTTTGTTCTCAGACGGCACAGCGGTGAAGCTGGTGGGCGAAGAAAGTTTCCGCGTGACACGCAACTTGGTCGACGACTACATGACGGTAGACACCGATGCAGTGTGTGCGGCCATCAAAGATGTGTTTGTAGACACTCGCTCCATTGTGGAACCAGCGGGCGCCTTGGCAGTGGCAGCCATCAAGCAGTATGTGGCCAAACACAAAACCAAAGGCGAAACCTACGCGGC
>CANNNB010000182.1 GCA_947505995.1 Comamonadaceae bacterium | reverse complement strand
TGGCCTCGGGTTCGCCAATAATAGCAGTGCGAATGGTGGGTTCGAAGGCTGTAATTTTCAATGACAAGTCAATCATGGTTCGATCGACCAACTCCACTGCAGTCAAGGTGCCGTTGCCCAGCTTCACAATGTGTTGCGCAGAATCCATGGCTTTGTGAAAGCTATTGAAGTTGACCACACCCAACACCTTGGCTGTGGGAAGCTCACTGAGCTTCAAGGTGAGCGATTGGGTCATGGCCAATGTGCCTTCACTGCCCACCAACAAATGCGACAAATTCACTTTGCCATCGTGGGTGTAGGGCCGCACACTTTGGTTGTCAAAAATGTCTAGGTTGTAGCCAGCCACTCGCCGTAAAACTTTGGGCCAATGGCTTTGAAGTTCGGCTTGATGGTGCACAGCCAATTGTTTGACGAACTCGCCGATTTCCTTGGCACGTCCTGTGCTGTTTTCAAATTGTGAAAAATCAAGCAAATCACCATTGCTCAGCCAAGCTTTGGCGCCCAATACGTTGTGAACCATATTGCCGTAGGCAATGGAGCGGCTGCCACACGAATTGTTGCCCGCCATGCCCCCAAGCGTCGCTTGCGCACCGGTTGAAACATCGACAGGAAACCACACGCCATGTTTTTTGAGTGACGCATTCAGACTGTCCAAGACCATGCCGGGTTGCACCTCTACCGTGCCCGCTTTGATGTCTAGATTGAGAATATTTCTAACATGCTTGCTGTGGTCTATGACCAAGCCCACGCCGGTGGTTTGGCCGCATTGGCTGGTGCCGCCGCCTCTAGGAACGATGGGCACCTTCAAATCACGGCAGATGGCCATGGCGGTGGCCACTTCATCTGCGTGTTTGGGCACAAACACACCCACTGGGGTGACTTGGTAAATGGAAGCGTCGGTGGCGTAACGGCCTCTGTCTGCCGCAGAAAACAGCACTTCGCCTTGCGTTTCGGTTTTCAAGCGCTTGGCCAAAAGGCCCGCCACTTCGTTGCTGGCAGTGGCAACTTGTTCGTATGTGTGGCTGGCTGTGTCTGGGAGAGTGGCAGAAGTTGTGTTCATAGGGGACTGATTCAACAAGAGCTAGGGGTTTTTCCACATCGGGGATGTCTGATTTCCCGCTATTCTGTCGTTAATTTCAAATTAGTTCTTAAGATTGTTTCCAAATGCTTCAGCTTGATTTTCACCCAACAGGTAGACACTTCCTGCAAATACCGGGTCCCTCCCCAGTCCCAGATCGAATTTTGCGGGCCATGAGCCTGCCCACCATTGACCATCGGGGCCCAGAATTTGGGGTTTTGGGCTTGAAACTGATGGCCAATATGAAGGCCATTTTCAAGACGCAACACCCCGTCATGATTTACCCAGCCTCTGGCACAGGGGCATGGGAAGCTGCACTGGTCAATACCTTGAGTGCCGGTGACCATGTCCTTATGTATGAGACCGGCCACTTTGCATCCTTGTGGTTTAAGTTGGCTACCCGCTTGGGTGTTAAAGCTGAGTTGTTGGGACTGCCAGGTGCCGAGGGTTGGCGCCAAGGTGTCGACGCTCACAAAATAGAACAGCGTTTGAAGCAAGATACTTCTCACAGCATCAAGGCCGTGTGTGTGGTGCACAACGAAACTTCTACGGGCGTAACAAGTGACATTGCTGCAGTACGCCGCGCCATTGACAACGCGAAACATCCTGCGCTGCTGTTGGTTGACACCATTTCAGGCTTAGCGTCAGCCGATTACAGGCATGACGAGTGGGGCGTTGATGTCACAGTCAGTGGCTCGCAAAAGGGCTTGATGCTGCCGCCTGGCATGAGCTTTAACGCGCTGTCACCTAAGGCCATTGAAGCTAGCAAAAAATCTACTTTGCCCAAATCCTTTTGGGCTTGGGATGAGATGCTGGAAATCAATAAATCTGGCTACTACCCCTACACACCAAATACCAATTTGATGTATGGGCTGAGCGAAGCTTGCGACATGATTTTGGGGCAAGGTTTGGACGTGGTTTTCAAACGCCATGTGCGCTGGGGCGAGGGCGTTCGTGCAGGTGTACGTGCATTGGGCTTGCCCATTCAATGTGCCGACGCTGCTTTGTACTCACCCATCTTGACGGGTGTGATGACACCCGAAGGCATTGATGCAGACGCTGTGCGCAAAATTATTTATGAACGATTTGATTGTTCATTGGGAACCGGCCTGGGCAAAGTCAAAGGCAAGATGTTCCGCATTGGACACTTGGGCGATTGCAATGACCTGACCTTGATTGCTGCACTTTCTGCTTGCGAGATGGGCTTGAAGTTAAGTGGCGTTCAACTGAATGGCTCTGGTGTTCAAGCCGCCATGGATTATTTTTCAGCCAACCCTGTACCCGCCCTCATTCCAAATTGAAGGATACCCTCATGAAACGCAGAACACTTCTCCAAGCCACGGCCGCATCTGCAACTTTGCTGGCCGCGCCCATGATCAAAGCCCAATCGTTGCCATCGGGCCCTATTCGAATTGTGGTGGGTTTTCCACCAGGGGGCGGTACCGATGCCTTGGCCCGTGTGTTGGCCCAAAAACTGCAAGCCATGTGGAACATCACCATCGTGATTGACAACAAGGCTGGGGCAGCTGGCGTCATTGCCGCGGACTATGTGGCCAAGCAGCCTGCAGATGGCAATACCTTGCTCATGGCGCACATCAACAGCCATGCCTTGGCGGTCAGTTTGCAGCCTAAGTTGAACTACAACGTCGAACGTGATTTCTCGCCCATTGGCTTGGTGGGCGTCACTCCCAATTTGCTCATCTGCAATGAATCGCAGCCGGCAAAAAATGTGAAAGATTTGATCGCCTTGTGCAAACAAAACCCTGGCCGCATCAGCTTTGCGTCTGCGGGTGGTGGTTCGGCACAACACTTGGCACTGGAAATGTTCAAGCTGCGCGCTGGCATCGATGCATTGCATGTGCCCTACAAAGGATCGGGCCCCGCCCTGACAGACTTGATTGGCGGCCAAGTTCAATATTGTTTTGAAACCATGACTTCTGCCACGCCGCATGTTAAAAGTGGTAAGGCCATTGCGCTTGCGCAAACGCGCACCAAACGCGCCAAAGGTCACCCCAATGTACCCACCATGGACGAGCAAGGTTTTCCAGGTTTTGACGCCACCACCTGGTACGGCTTGGTGGGCCCTGGCCGCATGAATCCATCTTTTGTGAAACGCATCAATGAGGACATGAACAAAGTCATGGCCATGCCCGACGTGATTGAGAAATTTGAACAATATGGTGCAGAAGATGGCGGCGGAACGCCTGAGCGCTTTGCCGAATTTATTCGAAATGAAACTCAAAAGTGGGCCAAGGTTGTGAAAGAAGCCAAGGTTCAAGCTGACGCTTAACGCATGGTCCAAAGAGCACTAAGAATTGGTGCTGGTGCAGGTTATGCGGGCGACCGCATTCCGCCTGCCCTTGCGCTGGCAGAAAAGGGACAACTCGATTATTTGATCTTTGAGTGTTTGGCCGAGCGAACCATTGCGCTGGCGCAGTTAGAAAAAACTCAAAACCCGATGCGAGGTTTTGATCCCTTGCTCGCGGCGCGCATGAAAGCTGTCTTGCCTGCGTGCATGGCACATGGCACACGCATTATTACCAACATGGGTGCAGCCAATCCATTGCAAGCAGGGCGAGAGGTTTTGGCGGTTGCCAAAGCGCTAGGTTTTCATCAACTCAAGGTCGCTGTGGTGTTGGGTGATGATGTGCTCGATATGTTGCAAGCTGAATATCTCTCAGAGCCGCTGATGGACAGCTCACAAACTGTGGCTGATATTCAGCACTTGCTGGTATCTGCCAATGCTTATCTGGGCGCAGAGGCGTTGTTGCCGGCTTTGCAAACCGATGCCCACGTCATTGTCAGTGGTCGTGTGGCCGACCCGGCTTTATTCTTAGCGCCCCTCATGCATCATTTTCAATGGCGTGCCGATGATTGGCCGCTTTTGGGCAAAGGTGTCATGGTGGGACATTTGCTGGAATGCGCAGCCCAAATTACAGGCGGTTACTTTGCCGACCCTGGTTTTAAAGATGTGCCCAATTTGGCTCAATTGGGCTATCCCCTGGCCGAGGTCAATGCCAGCGGCGATGTGGTCATTACCAAACTGGTCGATGCCGGAGGTTGTGTCACTGTGCAAACTTGCACCGAACAATTGCTCTATGAAATAGAAGACCCAACGCAATACCTGCAACCCGACGTGGTAGCCGATTTTTCGCAAGTACATCTTGTGCAAGTGGGTGCAGACAGAGTGCAAGCTTTGGGGGCCAGCGGAACCACTCGGCCTGACACCCTCAAAGTGACATTAGGGTATCGCGATGGGTTTGTGGGTGAAGGGCAAATGTCTTATGCCGGACTTGGTGCCAAGGCCAGAGGGCTGTTGGCGCTTGATGTTGTGAAGGCTCGATTGGCTGATGCAGGTTATGGCCATTTTGAGGCGCGCTATGACCTCATTGGCATGAACGCCATCTTGGGTGACACACAGCCTTCAAATGAGCCTGCTGAAGTGCGAGCCCGCATTGCAGTTCGTGTGACAACACATGCTGAAGCGCTTTATGTGGCCAACGAGGTAGAGGCCCTGTACACCAACGGCCCTGCTTCTGGGGGTGGTGCCAGCAAATCGGTGCGTGAAGTGATCGCTGTTGCATCGATGCTCATGCCTCGAAGCGCCATACCAACTCAAACCGTGCTACTAGACGGATTAGAGGAGCTTGCCTGACATGTTGCTAAGAGACATTGCACACACCCGAACGGGTGACAAGGGCGATCGATCTACCATTTCGGTCATTGCTTACAATCGACAAAATTTTGAGTTGCTTGAAAGATGTCTCACACCCGAAAGAATGCTTGCGCATTTTGAGGGCATTGTGAAGGGGCCTGTATTTCGTTACAGTTTGCCGCAACTAGGCGCGCTCAATTTTGTGATGCACAATGCTTTAGGTGGCGGTGTAACCCGCTCTTTGGCCCTTGATGCGCACGGCAAATGTTTGAGTGCCAAACTGCTCAGTCTTGAGATTGAATAAACTTGTTTTGATTCTTTGGAGATACCATGAAAAATAGTCGCACTGTTGGTTTGAAAAAAAGTTTG
>CANNNB010000181.1 GCA_947505995.1 Comamonadaceae bacterium | reverse complement strand
GGTCCAAAATCAGTGCAATAGCCTGTTTTCTTGATCAAGGACATTGGCGAGGTGGTCTCATTGATATCACTCTGGTCCATAGAGTAGAAAAACTTTGTATCTTTTGAAACATCAAACTTTGCGTTCAATTTGTAAGATTCACGATTCCGATTGCCCCATTTTTCGGCAGAATTTGGATTGGCCAACCAACCGTCTTGCTTCTCTTTTCGGCCTGCGATGGTGAGGCTTAAAGTCTCATTGATTTTAGGTGTGTCAATTGAAACCTTGGTGACCAAGCGACCATAGTTGCCAGCTTCAATACCCACTTGTCCAGAGAACTGTCCACTGGGTTGGCGCGTCACAAAGTTGATGGCACCGCCCAAAGTGTTGCGACCAAATAAGGTACCTTGAGGTCCGCGAAGTACTTCAACGCGTTGCAAATCTACCAAGTCAAACAATGCACCTTGATTCTTACCCACAAATACGCCGTCGACATACATGCCGATGGCAGGGTCCATCCAAATAGAAGGCTGGCCAGTGCCCAAGCCGCGAATAGATGTGGCAGCGATCAAGCCAGAAACAGGAGCTGCGACAACGTTCAAATTGGGAACGACACCTTGCAAGTCTGCGGCACCATCAATTTTCCGATTTTCAAGGGCTTGTCCAGAAATAGCTGTAATGGCCATTGGTACGTCTTGAATTCGCTCTGTACGTTTTTGTGCCGATACCATCACCTCTTCTACATCAGAACTCTGCGCGTACGCATTGGTAGCGCAGAAGGCAGAAATTAAGAGTGGAAGTGTGCGAACTGCAAAATTCCCTAAGTGCTTGGACTTCATGGATGTCTCCTGGTTAATAAATAGTTATCTGTCTCTGACAAATGCGAGTCTAATTTTTCGAAAATCTGAGACATCGTCCAAAGAGGTTATGTTTGCCAAAACGGCAGTTAGCGTTTTCCCCTATCTGAGAGGGATTGGCAACATTCGCTTGGTCTTCGAAATTTCCCACTTTGGAAGAAAAACGTCTCACGAAAACCTCAAACTTGAAGTTTTCAAATTTCATTGTTTTGATTTCTTACGAAATCACCATCGTCAAATCAGACTAGGGCGTTGTCTTTTTGCAAAACTCAAGCCCGAACGTACTCACGCTTGAGCGAATTTTTAAGCATTTTCCCAGCAGGATTTTTAGGCAATCCTTCGTTGCGAACATGGACCTCTTTGGGCACCTTGTAAGCGGCCAATTTGCTGGCCACATGTTGTTTGACCTGATCTGCCGTTATCTGGGCATGGGGCGCAAGGACCACCACTGCCACTACTGCTTCGCCAGTCTGTGAATCGGGTTGGCTGAATACGGCAGCTTCTAGGAGGGCAGGGTGTTGCAGCAAGCACGACTCAATTTCTGCGGCTGCAATTTTTTCACCTGAGCGGTTGATCACATCTTTGATGCGATCGACGATGCGCAACAGACACCCCTCTTCAAGTCGACCAATGTCACCTGTTTTGAGCCAGCCATCGGTCAAACCTTGGCCAATTGCGCCTTGCTTGTTCAAGTAGCCCACCATCAGGCTGACACCACGTAGCCAAATTTCGCCTTCCATGCCTTGTTGCACTTCGCTGCCATCGACATCGACCACTTTGACTTCAACGATGGGTGAAGTGATGCCTGCAGTTTCAGGGGCGTATTGAAAGAGTTGACCCGACGCAGCAGCACAGACGCCGTTGGTTTCGGTTAGTCCGTAGCCTATGCCCGACATGGAGTTGGCGCGCTTGGCCAGAATCTCATCGATGATGCGTTGTGGCAATCCGGCACCCCCAAACCCAACGCCTCCCAAACTGCCCGTGACTTCGGCATCGTTGAAATTGGGTTCAGCCAACAATTGCATGACCATGGACGGCGCGCCATTGAATTGCGTGATCTTTTCTTTTTGAATCAAGTGAAGGGCTTGCTGAGGTTCCCATCGGTGCATGAAGACAAGGCGTCTGCCATGCCTGAGAGCAGTCAGCAATTGGGCGTGCAAGCCGCTGACGTGAAACAAGGGCACCGCAGTCAGAGTGGTAGGCTGCAAGGCTTTGGCCATCATCAGCTCAATGGCCTTGGGTGATGTCATGGCTGAGATGGCGCCAATGAAGTCAATGTTGAACAAGGCTTGGCAAACCGCCATCTGGTTAGACAGTACCGCTTTGGCTTGACTGCTTGCACCCGAGGTGAACAGCACGAGTGCTGCACTGGTAGCCTCTAGCTTGGGCGTGACGTGTGCCATGTTGCTAGCGGCCAACATGGAAGACCAGGAGAAGCTGCCATCCTGCGGCGTACCATCGACCACGATGGCTTTGCAAGCCAGAGATGCCAAGTCGTCTTGTACACGGGCAAATCGTTCGGGATCGCAAATCAGCAACTTGGGTTGAAGGTCGTTCAAATTGGCCATCAACTCGTCATGCAAGCCATAACTATTGAGAGGAGCTGGGACGGCTCCAATTAAAACAATGGCTGCAAAAGCCACCGCCCATTCGGGCCGATTGCGCATGGCCAAGGCCACACGGTCTCCAGCTTGAAGCTTGGCCGTGTATTGCAAGCTGGCAGCCAGTGCATCCACCGCGTGAAAAAATCGATCGAATGTCCAGCGATCGTTTTCATAGACCATGAATTCCCGGGGACCGTGCGCCCTGCCTGCATTGATCAGTGCAGGCAAGTTGGGAAACGCGTTGCGATAGGCCAAGTAGTTGTGACCATTGACCGCCACCGCCACGCGCTCAAAAGGCGCACCTGTTCCAGTCAGTTGTGCGCGGCACTGTTCAACTTGCGAAAGCAAATTGGCAGGAGAGGGGGCTTGCGGTATGGACATGGTACTTAGAAACCTTTAAGACAGGCATAGCGATTGCGATGGAAAACACCATCTCCTAAACTTTGCTGCAAAACCCTGGCGCGTTTCACAATGAGTCCCAAATCAAATTCATCGGTGACGCCAATGCCGCCGTGAAGTTGAATGGCTTCGTTCATCAATTTTTCGCACAAATCAGAGGTGCGGGCTTTGGCCAAGCTAACCAGCAATGCCAGATCTTCTGCCTCTGAATCGATGGCGTTCAAAGCGGCACGAACGCAACTCTCTAACATTTGCAATTCTGTGTAGAGACGCGCCATTCTGTGTTGCAAGGCTTGAAATGAACCAATGGGCACATCAAATTGAATGCGCTCTTTCAGATACATGTTGGTGCGATCGAAAGCTTCTTTCAAAAGCCCCAAGCCTTCTGCGGCCAAGCAGGCTCTGGCTTTGTCGAGGGCAAGGTTTAAAGCTTCTTCTGCCTTGGACCCAATTGCCAAACACATGTCTTCGGTGATGCGCACCTGAGTCAATTGGAGTTGGGCGTAATTGCGGCTGTCGGCCAGACGTGTCGGTTGAATCTTGACGCCTGTCCATGCGTTGTCCACCAAAAACAAGCCCATAGAAGAATCACCTTGGCCCGCTTCAATTTTGGCAACCACCACAAAACAGGTTGCACCCAGACCGTCCATGACAAACCATTTGTTGCCATTCAAGACCCAGCCATCCGCAGATTTGGTCGCGGTAGTTTTTATTTTGCTGGGATCGTGACGACCTTGCTCGTCAATGGCAAGAGCCAGTCTGTGTTGACCCGTTATCAAACCAGGTAACCAGGTTTGCTTTTGGGTTGCGCTACCAGCTTGCAAAATAACTTCGCCACCCAAAACAATAGAGGAGAGCAAAGGCAGAGCCGCTACATTGCGGCCGATAGCTTCAAATACCGCCCCCATGCCTTTGTAGCCAACCGCCAGGCCACCTTCTGATTCTGGGAAAACAGCAGCGGTCCAACCCAGTTCAATGACTTCTTCCCACAAGCGGGGTTCAAAACCAAGTGCAGTCGAGCTATCGCGCAATTGACGCTGCAAGCTCAAAGGCGATTTGGCACTTAAAAATTCCTGAGCACTGTCACTGAATTGACGCTGTTCTTCGTTGAGTAAGAAACTCATGCCAGTCTCTCCGATACAAAGGAACTGTTCATTGTTTAACCTGGTAAGCCAAGCACGCGCTTGGCAATGATGTTGAGTTGAATCTCGCTGCTGCCACCCGAGATGACATAGGTTTTAGACAAAAGCCAAAGTCTGCAAATATCGTGTTCGTCTTTGGTGAATTCATCACCTTCCCAGCTCATGCCGCGCTGACCCATGAGCTGCATCAGCAGTTCGTACTTGGCCACTTCTTGCTCGGTTTGAACCAATTTCATAATGGAGGCAGGGCCACTGACATCCATGCGTGCCAAGCCTTCTTCTTTGACACGTTGGTGCGTCAGTGAAAATGCATGCGAGTCCATTTGCAGCGATGCCAATTTGTCACGCCACACGGGCTCAATTAAATTTCCATCTTCGTCATACAAGTAAGCTTTGGCAACCAAGAGCGCATCGTGAGAGGGGGCTGCGCCTTCGCTGAATTTGGACATGGCTGCGCGTTCATGCTGTAGCAATTTTTTGGCGACTGTCCAGCCGCCATTCAGGGGGCCAACCAGCTGTTGTGACGGTACGCGTACCTCGTCAAAAAAGACTTCGCAGAAACTGGATTTGCCACTGATCAATTCAATGGGTTTGACAGTCACGCCCGGACTCTTCATGTTGATTAACAGAAAGCTAATGCCCTCTTGCTTGCGGACGGTGTTGTCGGTACGGACCAAGGCATACATCCAATCAGCGGCATCGCCATAGGAGGTCCAAATTTTGGAGCCATTGACCACGAAGTCGCCATTGGCTTCTATGCGTGCATGGGTTTTGAGGCTGGCCAAGTCGGAGCCTGCATTGGGTTCGCTAAAGCCCTGACACCACCTGATTTTTCCTTGCATCATGGGTGGTAAGTGCTCTTGTTTTAGAGCTTCTGTGCCAATTTCAAGCAAGACGGGGCCCAGCATCCACACGACCAAATTGAACTGAGGTTGACGGCAACTCAGTTTGAGCATTTCTTCTTCGACGATGCGCGCCTGTTTGGGGGCGAGTCCACCGCCGCCATATTCTTTGGGCCAGCCTGGTGCAAACCAACCTTTGTTGCGCATTTTTTCAAACCAAATGCGCTGGTCTTCATTTTTAAAATGAACTTGCGAGCCACCCCACACAATTTCTTCTTGCGTAATGGG
>CANNNB010000180.1 GCA_947505995.1 Comamonadaceae bacterium | reverse complement strand
CCGGGCGCGCCTTTTCCGTCGGCTGCAGCTTCAGCTAGCTCAGGATCGACAACGGGTTTGGGGTTGAAGTAACCTGTGAAAAAGAGTGTGCCCAACACAATACCCACGATGAGCACGATCAAACCAACCACGCCCCCAATGATCAGGACGATAGGTTTCTTCTTTTTCGGCTCTTCTTCAAGGACTTCTGCTGCTTCTGGGGCTGCTGTTGCCATGGGGCACCTCTATATAAACAAATTGTCACCGGATTAACCGGGCGTTTTCACATTATTCTTTAAGCCAGTGTGTCCCAAGCATCTGAAGATCTAAGTTCTTTGATGCGAGTTTCAGCGGCTTTAACCTCTGACACAGGGGCGTTGACTGTATTGTCAGCTTCCGAGTTTTGTCGAGGTGTCGAGTTTCCGCCAGAACCTTTCTGGTTTTCACTGTTCACCCAGACATTAGCAACTGTCATGCCTGATTGTGCCAAGCTATCCCTGAGTTTGTTCATGCCTTGTGCAATCAATTCACGCGTCAGCATATTGTCAGTTTTAAAAACAGCGTCCAAACCGGTGGCATTCATGTCAAGCTCAACATCAATTCTGCCCAAATGTGCGGGATTCAGCTTCAATTGCAGTTTCCATTCTCCGCGTTCCAGTTGTTCTTGAAGTCGCTCTCCCATTGCTTTGCCCAACTTGTCTGCCAAGTCTTGAATTTGGGCAGCGCGGTCGGTCATTCCGGGGTTGGCCAATGCGGCGCTGGTGGCGGCGGCACCCAAAGCACCCGTGCTGGCCGTATGGCGGGCTGAATCTAAGTTGACTGAACCCGTATTGCTTTGGTCTTGAAGTGCATCAAGTGCTGACATCAGTGAGGGGTCATCCACGCCCAAGTCCAGTAATACCTCTTTGCCGCCACTGCCTTGTCCCTTGCTGCTCAGGATGTTAGAGCATATTTGTCCCCAAGCCGCGGACTGGTCGGTGCCATTCAATTTGGCCAACTGGCGAGTCATGTTTTCCCATGTGGGCATCATGCGCATGCGCATGGCGTCCAAAGGCCCTAATTCTGGTGCAATTTCAGCTAAATTGTCTGAGGCCGTCAGTGCTTGGGTTTGTGCGGCACCCATACCGCCCAAGGCTTGAAGTACGCCAGTGGCGCCCGCTGTGGCCATCAAGGCTGAGACGTCCGATACCTTGGGGCTTGTGCCTGTGACAGCCAGGTGTGGCGCCTGTGTCCAAACAGATTTGTCAATCTGATCTGAAATGGTCAAGCTGCTTGGATTTGCTTGAATCCAGCCCAAAGTCGAAACGCTTGGTTGCAGCGTAAGCGTGCTGGCATCGCCGGTAGCAGCAACCGAGAGGGTATTTAAGGGGTTGGCAGTGACTGGATTAGCTGGGAACCCCAGCAGGCCGCCTACCTGAGCCATTTCCGGTGTCAGTGTAATGGGCAAGGCTGACGAAATTGGCGTGGTCAAGTCCCCAAAAAGTGCTTGAACTGCCGACTCGCTCAAACCCTGGGCTCTGGCAAATTGAGCCAGGCTGTTGGGGTCGGGCAGGGGTGAGGCCGCTGTAATGACCGAGAACTGATTGCCCAGATTGAGCGTTTGTAGGGCTGCCGCATTGGCATCTGTGGCTTCCCCAGGGGCAGTTCCGGCAACGTCTTGCCGTTCGCCCTTGGCCATCAGATCTCGCATCACACCTGCAAATTCCTGCCCATTCATGGGCTTGGCAAGACTTGGGTCAAGGCCTGTAGGTCCGCTGGAAGCCACTACTGACGTAGGGTTGGTGGTTGGGGCGGTCAAAAGGTTGAGGTTGGCGTCCATGGTATTTCCATCTTCAGTTGGCGGTTTTCACCCCGGTTTTCAGGCCGGGCATGCCTTGTATTAGCAAAAACCGTGACAGGTCAGAGCTTGCCGCTTCTGTTGAACATTGGAAATTCGGGCTGGTGTCGGGATTCCACATGGCATGGACTTTGCTGAACAAGCTGAACTATGGAAGAAAACCATGCAGTTTGATTGTTTTAACCCTGTAAACAGCCACTTAGGCCAACCATGAGCACCTTGACACTGTCAGCGGTTCGACAGAACCTGTCCAAATTTGATTACGCCGGCCTGGGCTTGCCCGCCATGGTGTTATTGATCATGGCCATGTTGGTGATACCTCTGCCGCCATTGATGTTGGACATTCTGTTTACCTTCAACATTGGTTGCAGCTTGTTGGTCATCATGATTGCCATTGGCACCCGCAAGCCGCTGGAGTTTTCATCCTTCCCATCTGTTTTGTTGTTTGCCACCATGCTCCGCTTGGGTTTGAATGTGGCATCCACCCGTGTCATTTTGGTCGATGGCCATCTAGGCCATGAGGCTGCTGGTAAGGTGGTGGCGGCTTTCGGTGAGTTTGTGATTGGCGGCAACTACGTGGTGGGTTTCATCATCTTTGCTATTTTGATGATCATCAACTTCATTGTGGTGACCAAAGGTGCAGGCCGCGTATCTGAAGTGAACGCTCGCTTTACCTTGGATGCCATGCCAGGCAAGCAAATGTCAATTGACGCCGACTTGAATGCTGGCGTGATTGATCAAGAAACTGCTAAAAAACGCCGCGAAGAACTTTCTCAAGAATCAGATTTCTTTGGCTCCATGGACGGTGCCTCTAAGTTTGTGTCAGGCGACGCAGTAGCCGGCTTGCTGATTTTGGTCATCAACTTGATTGGTGGCCTGACCATTGGTGTGGCTCAACACGACTTGTCATTGTCTGAGGCGGGCCGCATTTACACCTTGCTGACCATCGGTGATGGTCTGGTGGCTCAGATTCCTTCTTTGTTCTTGTCACTGGCAACCGCCATCATCGTGACCCGCGTGACCACTTCTGAGTCCATGACGGAACAAGCCACTTCACAGTTGTCCAACCCCACGGCCTTGTACATGTCAGCCGCCATTTTGGCCATCATGGGCTTGGTCCCCGGCATGCCTCACTTGGTGTTCATTACCTTGGCTTTGGGTACTGCAGGCTTGGCTTATCGCATTACACAGAAACAAGACAACCCCATTGCCACGCCAGCAGAGCAAGCGGCGCAAGCTGCTTTGGACGAGCCCAAAGAATTGGATTGGGACGATGTCGATCAAGTGGACTTAATTGGCCTTGAAATTGGCTACGGTTTGATTCCCTTGGTCAACCCAGAAACAGGCGGTCAATTGATGAACCGTGTGAAGGGTGTGCGCAAGAAATTGTCTGCCGAGTTGGGCTTTTTGGTCCAGCCCGTGCGCATTCGCGACGCTTTGACCATCGATCCTGATGCGTACCACATCGTGTTGAAGGGTGTGGTTCGCGGTAAAGGTCAAATCAAAGTGGGCAAAGAATTGGCCATCAACCCAGGTCAAGTTTATGGTCCTTTGGAAGGTCAGGCTACGCAAGAGCCCGCCTTCGGTTTGGATGCCGTTTGGATTGATCCTTCACAGCGCGACTTAGCGCGCACCTTGGGATACACCGTGGTCGATGCCAGCACGGCTGTAGCCACACACTTGAATAAAGTGCTGCGTGACAACGCCTCTGATTTGCTCAGCCATGACGAAGTCCAGCAATTGCTCGACAAGTTGGCTGCCAAGTCGCCTAAATTGGTAGAAGACTTGGTACCTGGTAAGTTGTCATTGGGTGTAGTTACCCGCACCTTGCAAAACTTGCTGAACGAGTCGGTATCGATTCGCGACATGCGCACCATTGCCGAGACATTGTCTGAAGTGGCCAGCCGCACCCAAGAGCCTGATCAATTGACGTCTTTGGTTCGTCCCAAGTTAGGTCGCATGATTGTTCAGAGTTTGGTGGACGATGCCAATGGTTTGTCGGTCATGACTTTGGACCCCAGCCTTGAGCAGCTGATTCACAATATCTTGCAACAAACAGCACCAGGCCAAAGCATTGCCATGGAGCCAGGTTTGGCTGAGCGTTTGTTTGGTGCTTTGCGCGATGGCGCACGCGCTGTAGAAGAAATGGGTCACCCCGCTGTGTTGGTGGTGTCCCCCGTGATCCGACCCTGGTTGTCCAAGGCTGTGCGGTATCGCGTGAATGACTTGACTTTGTTGTCTTACAGCGAAATCCCAGATGACCAGACCGTGAAAGTGGTTCACACCGTGCACGCTGAAACCCGCTAAAGCACACGTAATCCACACACTACCAAACCAGATACAACCTTTAGATTGATAAAGAGATAAGACCATGGAACTCAAACGCATACTTGCCCGCGACACGCGCAGTGCCACTGAAAAGGCAATGGCTTTGTTTGGCCCCGATGTGTTGATCATCTCCAACAATCGAGTGGAAGGTCAAACTGAATTGATCGTGGCGCTGGATCTGGTGGAGGCTTATTCCGATGAGTTGATGGCAGAAGAAATGGGCGCAATTGAGCATAGGCAAACAGCGACACGTTACCCATCTGGTGCAGCTTTGTCCGGTGTTAACAAACGACTTTCTAGCACGCCATCTTCTGTCAATCAGCCATTCAGTGACCATTTGCATCAAATGTTGCAGACTGGCGGTCAAGTTGAGCCAATCGGAACACCTGCTTTAACTTCAACTTCAAATGACTCGGGCGATCTCCTCCTGAGCCAAGGCCGCGAACAAACCCGCAGCCTAGAGATTGTGTCCTTGGTTCGTGAAGAGTTTGCAGCATTGCGCCAAGAATTTAGACTGAGTCAGCAGACCGCAAGCTGGCAACTGAATCAATATTGGCCAGAACACATTCAGCCTCTTGTGCAAGTCATGACCGAGGTGGGCGTGCCAACGGCATTGCGGGCCTTGCTGCAAGAAGGTTTGCGCGAGCAGCCTACTTTAGACATTGCCTTGGACAGCATTCGTGCGCAACTCACCCACAATTTAGAACGTCCTCAAGAGGGTTTCCCAAACAGAGGCATTCATGTGATGGCCGGCTTGTCGGGCTCTGGCAAAACCTTGATGGTAGCCAAGGCAGCGCAGCAATTGGCCATGCATTACGGCAATGAATATGTGGCTGTCGTGAGCTACCACGACATGCGCGCCGGGGCATGGAGTCAAACGCAAATGTTGTGCGCGCAATTGGGTGTCGAATGCTATCGTGCAAGTGGTACCGACACTTTGAAGCTGTTGCTCGAAGAGTTGTCACCCAAGAGATTGATTCTGATTGACACCCCAGGTGTTCAAATGGAAGACCGCTTGG
>CANNNB010000179.1 GCA_947505995.1 Comamonadaceae bacterium | reverse complement strand
TAAAAATTTTGCATTCAGAATGTTGATCAAAGACTGGATGCTTGAACAGTACTGTAACGGCATTGTCTGAACCAGTAAATAGATTTTTTAGTCAGTTTGCTTTACTATTTGCAAATGACAGCCAATGACAGTTCAGAGCGAAATTTAGAGCCCAAAGATGCGCTGGCGGCCGTTTTGGACGACCGCTGGCGCGAGACCCATTTGGGTCGCCTATTGGGTCATGCGATGCGCAGATTTGATGCGCGTGTTTTGAGCCTAATGGCCAACAACGACCAAGTGCCATTGGCGCTTTCCAACTTGGCGGCCAGAGATCAAATCAGTGCAGCGCACATTCACATCACGCGCCATTTGTCACTCCAGGGCTCAAGGCTCACGGAGCTTGCGCAAGCAGCGGGCATGAGCAAGCAAGCCATGGGCAATTTGGTGAACCAATGCGAAGCATGGGGCTTGGTCAAAAGAGAAAATGACTCAAGAGATGCCAGGGCCAGGCGAGTGGTTTTCACGGCGTCGGGCTTGGCTTGGCTGGCTGCATTTCAAATGGCCGTGGCGCAGGCAGAGGAAGAGTTCAGAGCCTCTGTGGGAAACGAAATTGCAACTGTTGCTGCGCTGGGGTTGGAGGCCTACTGCATGTGAACAGCCAGTCGGTTGGCAAGACGTATCAGGGCTAACCAAGCGCATGAAGAAAGATTCGACTGCAAAGTCCCAGAGTCGCCTAAAATTTGCCCCTGACCCCAAGAGGGACACGCAAAGCCTAGAAAAGGCAAAAGCAGGAGACGAAGATGCGTATTTTGATTGCTGAAGACGATCAGGTATTGGCCGATGGCTTGTTGCGAACCTTGCGCAGCAGTGGCGCTGCAGTTGATCATGTGGCCAGTGGTTCAGAAGCCGATGCGGCCCTCATGACCAACAGCGAATTTGATTTGCTCATTTTGGATTTGGGCTTGCCCAAAATGCACGGCTTAGAGGTTTTGAAAAAGCTTCGCTCAAGGGGTTCCACGCTACCCGTTTTAATTCTCACTGCAGCCGACAGCGTGGAAGAGCGCGTCAAGGGTTTGGACTACGGCGCAGACGATTACATGGCCAAGCCCTTTAGCTTGCAAGAACTTGAAGCGCGTGTGCGTGCACTGACACGCCGAGGCATGGGCGGGGCTAGCTCACAAATCAAACATGGTCCACTGATCTATGACCAATCAGGCCGCGTGGCCACCATTGATGGCAAGATGGTGGAGTTGTCGGCGCGTGAGTTGGGCTTGCTAGAAGTCTTGCTGCAGCGCGCGGGACGTTTGGTCAGCAAAGACCAATTGGTCGAGCGACTGTGTGAGTGGGGCGAAGAGGTAAGTAACAACGCCATCGAGGTTTACATCCATCGCTTGCGTAAGAAAATCGAGAAAGGTCCTATACGCATTGCTACTGTGCGTGGACTTGGTTATTGCCTTGAAAAAATCCCAGGATAAGGGTGTCGTGAACACCCTTGGTGAATGAGCCGTAAAAACTGGCAAATGTCCTTTTTTCGCCGCGAGCAGCGCTCGTTGTTTGGCGAAATTTTGGATTGGATGCTCACCCCACTCTTGTTGTTATGGCCAGTCAGCTTGGCGCTAACTTGGTTGGTGGCGCAGGGACTTGCCAACAAGCCTTTTGATCGAGCTTTGGTTTACAACGTCCAAGCGCTTGCGCAGTTGGTCAAGGTCAGTCCCGATCAACAACGCATTCAATTTAACCTTCCCCAACCCGCCAGCGAATTGCTGCGGGCCGACGATGCTGACTTGGTTTTCTACCAAGTCATTGGTGCTAAAGGTGAATTGCTTGGAGGCGATCGCGATTTACCGCAACCGCAAGACGAGGAAAAGCTGGGCAGCTACGAGGTCAAAATTCGCGACGATGAAATGCGCAACCTCGAAATTCGGGTGGCCTATACCTGGGTTCAGTTAACTTCTGAAAAATCGACCACAAGCTTAGGACCGGTCCTGGTTCAAGTTGCTGAAACCCGAGAAAAAAGGTCTGTCTTGGCAACAGAAATTATCAAAGGGGTGATGCTGCCGCAGTTTGCAATTTTGCCCTTGACTGTTTTGCTGGTGTGGTTGGCCTTGGTCCGGGGCATTAAGCCGCTGTCTGAATTGGAAGAGCGCATCCGCGCTAGAAAATCCGATGACCTGAGCCCATTGGATGAAAAAACAGTGCCATTGGAAGTGGCACCCCTGGTGTCCTCTGTCAATGATTTGTTGCGTCGTCTAAAGGAATCGATTGGTACGCAAAAAAGATTTTTAGCAGATGCAGCGCATCAACTGAAAACACCGCTGGCCGGGTTGCGCATGCAAGCTGACTTGGCGCAAAGAAAAGATGCAGGAGAAGAAGAGTTAAAACAGTCGCTTCAACAAATTGGCCGAGCCAGTGTGCAAGCCACGCACACCGTCAACCAACTGTTGTCCTTGGCTCGCGCAGAAGGCGCTGGGGCTATTGATTTGCAATCGTGTGACATGGCGGCCTTGATCAGCGAGGTCCTCAATGACTCATTGCCACACGCCATGGACAAGGGGCTTGACCTTGGCTATGACGGCGTCAATACAGAAGAAAAACGTCGCTTATTGACCGTGCAAGGCAATCCCACGCTGCTCAAAGAGATGATTCGAAACTTGGTCGACAACGCCATTCATTACACGCCCAGCACAAAAGAGCGAATGGGTGTGATTACGGTGCGCTTGCTGGTGGACCCTTACAGTCAAGCACTGGCGGTGCAAGTGGAAGACAACGGGCCCGGTATTGCGCCAGCCGAAAGGGAGCGCGTGTTTGAACCCTTTTACCGAGCCTTGGGAAGCAATGTCGATGGCTCTGGCTTGGGCTTGCCCATTGTGCGAGAAATTGCACAGCGCCATGGCGCCACCGTCACGGTTGAAATGGCACACCCTGGACAGACTCTCCCCGGGGCTTGTTTCACCATTCGTTTTTCGCGCTAGTCTTTAGCCTTTGTACAAGTTCAACTGAAGTCGTTCACGTTCGATGACCACACTGACCGCCTTGTCGGCTGCGACTCTTTGAACGTGAGCCCACAATAAAGCGTAAGTGCTTGGGTCAATACCCGCCATAGAGCCCCATCGCGTCAGCGTGAGCGCATAGGCATCCAATGGGCCGAGTTGATCGCCAGACAACCAAGCAGAGGGTGTCGAGGCTTTAACTAAACTTTCCAATTCAGACAGCAAGCGTTTGTAGGTCTGCGTGTTAAATTCTTTCAAGCCGGCTTGAACGTCTGCTTGATCGCTGAACTTTTGCGGCATGAAAATGTGCGTGAAGGTAGGATGAACTGTGTTGTTCATCCAGGCCAAAGTTTCGATGGCCTTGGCTCTAGCCAAGGCTGAGGTTGGTAAAAACTGAGCCTCAGGAAACTTTTGATCGAGGTACAAAACGATGGCCAAAATTTGTGTGACCACTTGGCCATCGTCCACCAGCACCGGGACTTGCCCGCGCGGATTGATCGCCCTGTAGTTGCCTTCGTGTTGCTCACCTTTGTGCAACTTGACCATGATGGGCTCGTAATCTGCGCCGGCCCGTTGCAATAGGCAATGGGGCACAAAAGAACAAGCACCCGGTGCAAAATAAAGTTTCAAGCTCATGAAATTTTCCTTGTGATGACCACGTTGTAGGGTTGGAGTTTCATTTTGGCCGAACACTCACTTCTGCGCTACTGACCCGCACCCGACCTTCATGCGTGTCAATTTGCAAGGCCCCTTGGGCATCTACGCCCGTGCACAAACCGATCAAGCCATCGCTGGTTGTGACCTCCAAACCGCGAAGTGCGTTGCGCGCATTGAATCGTTCTTGCAAAGAGCTAAATCCGTTGGTCTCAAAAAACTTCAAAGCGTCTAGCAAAGGCTTGGCAATGCGCTCTAAGGCCAATGGCGCGCTTGCCCCTTGCCAAAACTCTGAGAGGGCCGCAGCGGGCGTTCTGAGGCCTTTGTCAGCGGGAAGTTGGATGTTCAAGCCGACGCCGACCACGGCGTAGCTTTGGTCGCCTTGGCTGGCGGCTTCTATCAAGATGCCACCGAGCTTTCTTTGATGGCACCACAAGTCATTGGGCCATTTGAGTTGAATATTTTCGCTCAGCGACTCGGCCAAGCTTAGGCCGATGGCCAGTG
Source organism: Comamonadaceae bacterium (assembly GCA_947505995.1). Next base: position 1,063 of record CANNNB010000179.1, on the reverse strand, counting down.
AAAGACCAGACCAACTGCTGGGTTGGTACGGCAAGCCGATGGAAAAAGTGAGGGCATGCCCAGGTTCGCCAACCCAAGTTCGCCCCATCCTTCCTCGACCTGCCGATTGGCGCTCTGCAATCAACAAAATAGGATCCTGGCTACCTTGCCTTGCGCGCCGCATCAACTCGCTGTTGCTTGAGTCGATCTCGGGCAGGATCTCAATGCTAAACCCTGGCCATTGCGGCACCACGGACTGCCAGATGGCTTCCGCGGGCCAGCGTTGAAGGGGAGCCCCAGAGTTCAAGATCACCTCAATTCAGTTCAGTTCAGATCAGATCAGATCAGGCCGTTTTTTTCTTCACGATCTTCAACTCTTTTTTGAGTTTCTTGATTTTCTTTTCTATCTTTTTGACTTGGCTGGGAATTTTGGGTGTGGCTACACGGCGTTTGGGTGCGAGCAATGTTTTGCGGCAATTGACACTGCCGCACCAGCAAGGGTATTCCGCTTTGAGCTTAGGTGTGTAGGGCTCGTCAATGATCAAGCCATAGTCGTAGTTGAGCTCTTCTCCAGCCTTGATGTTGCGAAGGGCTTTGATGAAGATGCGGTCGTTCTCCTCATCGGCTTCGCAGTTAGGGTTGCAGCTGTGATTGATCCACCTGGAGGAGTTGCCGCCATGCAAAGCATCAATCACCTTGTCTTCGTTCACATGAAAATAGAAGGTGTGGTTGGGGTCCGATGGGTCATGGGGGTGGCGATCTTGCGCTTCATCCCAACTGATGACTTCACCGACATACTCGTACAAGGTCTCGCCTTCGGCGATGTCTAGCAATGCAAATACGCCCTTACCGTGGACACCTGAGCGGCGCACCTGGACCCGACGGCCAGCCGCAGGGGAAGCTGATGACTTAGCATGGGGCTTTGCGGCAGACTTTAAAGTTGATTTTGTCAACTTGAGATTTATTTTGACCACAGCGTGAAAAATTTGTTATTGTGAAAACATGTGGGCGCGCGTGTGCGCGTGCCCGTGTGTGTACACGTGCGCATGCGCGCACGCGAGACCGGATTGTATGAGATGAAAAC
>CANNNB010000178.1 GCA_947505995.1 Comamonadaceae bacterium | reverse complement strand
TGTGGTCTATTTGAAAAATGCCGACTCAACCAAATTAGCGGCCACTTTGCGTGCCGCCATCTCCGCACAAGGCAATGCTGCGGGCGGCGCCAACAGCGCCGTGGCCGCTGGCATGACCAACACCAACAATGCGGCCAACAACACCGCAGGTGGCGGCGGCACCAACGCCAACTTCAACAGCGCAGGCGGCCAGCCCTCAACAGGCGGTCAAATTCAAGCCGATCCTTCTACCAACTCGCTCATCATCACTGCGCCAGAACCTCAATATCGACAACTGCGCGCCGTCATTGATAAACTTGACGCGCGCCGCGCGCAAGTTTTTGTGGAAAGTTTGATCGCCGAGGTCAGTGCGGAAAAAGCCGCAGAGTTTGGCGTGCAGTGGCAAGGGCCTTTGGGCGGCAAAGGCGACACCAACATCGGCCTTTTAGGCACCAACTTCAGAGTCGGTGGCGCCAACCTTATCGCGCTGGCTGCCCAAGGCGCCAGTGGCACTGTGGCGCCTTCGTCAGGCCTCAACATTGGTGTAGCGCACAACAACAACGGCACCTATGTCCTGGGCTTTTTGGCGCGTTTTTTACAAACCACTGGCGATGGCAATGTGCTGTCAACGCCAAATCTTTTAACGCTGGACAACGAAGAAGCCAAAATAGTGATTGGTCAAAACGTTCCATTTGTCACAGGTCAGTACACCAATAACAACAACAGCGCAGGGTCGGTGAATCCGTTTCAAACCATTGAGCGAAAAGATGTGGGCCTGACACTGCGTGTGAAGCCACAAATCAGCGAAAACGGCACCGTCAAATTGCAGATTTACCAAGAAGTCAGCCGGCTTGATCCAGCCTCCATCAACTCTGCCACAGGCCTCATTACCAACAAGCGCTCTATCGAGTCAAGCGTCTTGGTGGAAGACGGCGGCATTGTGGTCCTGGGTGGTTTGCTTCAAGACGACTTTGGCAACAGCCAAGAGCGTGTGCCCGGTTTGAGCGATTTGCCTTTGATTGGCAACTTGTTTCGCGCCGATTCTCGCAGCCGCAAGAAAACCAATCTGATGGTCTTTTTGCGTCCCGTGGTTGTGCGTGATGGTGCTGCCACTGAAAGCCTGTCCTTGAGTCGTTATGAGCAAATGCGAAGCGTCCAAATAGAAGCAACGCCGAACAGCAGCCCTGGGCTGCCCGCCATTGGCTCACCGGTCTTGCCAGAAACCACTCGCAAACCTTAATGGCTCACCGCTACCCGCTCCCCTACGCCTTTGCGCGCAGCCACCAACTTTTGTTGGAGGACGACGGCACGCGCCTCACGCTTTGGCTTTGCCCAGACAGTGTGCCCAATGCCATTTCTGAAGTGATGCGCAAATGGGGCCATGCTGAGTTGTCATTGGACATTGCGCGAGAAGACACCACAAATTTGAGACAACGTGTCAGCAAAGCCTACACAGCGCAATACGGCCCCGGTGAATCCAGTGCAGCAGCTGTGGTCAGTGAGGTGGAGTCTGCCGCGGACTTGTCACGCATGATGCAAGAGCTTCCAGCTGTCGAAGACTTGTTAGAAACCAGCGACGATGCGCCGATCATTCGCATGTTGAATGCGCTTTTGACACAAGCGGCTCGCGATGGTGCCAGTGATATTCACATTGAACCTTATGAGCGCCACTCCAGTGTGCGCTTTCGGGTTGATGGCAACTTGCGCGAAGTGGTACAACCCAATCGCGCTTTGCACGCAGCCCTTATATCGCGCCTGAAAATCATGGCCGAACTCGATATTGCCGAGAAGCGCTTGCCGCAAGATGGCCGCATCAGTTTGCGTTTAGGCTCGCGCGCGGTTGACGTTCGTGTCTCGACATTGCCCAGTGCCCATGGCGAGCGAGCTGTTTTGCGTTTGCTTGACAAATCAGAAACACGTCTGAGCCTTGAGTCCGTTGGCATGCAAGGTGCCACCCTGCAACGCTTTGAGCAATTGGTCACCCAACCTCATGGTTTGATTTTGGTCACAGGCCCTACCGGCTCGGGCAAAACCACCACGCTTTATGCAGCACTGCAAAGCTTGGACGCCGCAGGCAGCAACATCATGACGGTGGAAGATCCCATCGAATATGAGTTGGCAGGCGTGGGACAAACACAGGTTAATTCGAAGATTGATTTAAGCTTCGCCAAAGCTTTGCGTGCCATTTTGCGACAAGACCCCGACATCATCATGATTGGTGAAATTCGTGATTTTGAAACAGCCCAAATTGCCATTCAAGCTTCTATGACAGGCCACTTGGTTTTGGCCACCTTGCATACCAACGATGCCATCAGTGCGGTCACACGACTCACTGACATGGGCATTGAACCCTTTTTATTAAGTTCCTCACTGTTAGGCGTATTGGCACAACGCTTGGTGAGAAAAGTTTGCACAGCATGCCAAGGTCGGGGGTGTTCACAGTGCGGACAAACTGGCTATGCCGGGCGCACGGGGATCTTTGAATTGATGATCACCAATGATGCGCTTCGCGCCCAAATTCATGCTAAACAATCTGAAGCCAGCCTTCGCGATGGCGCGCTGGCCAGCGGCATGGTGTTAATGCGAGAAGATGGTGAACGACTGGTTCAATTGGGTATCACCCGGCCAGAAGAATTGCTTCGCGTCACCCGAGATTGATCTCAACTGCTCATGCCAGCCTATTCTTTTGAAGCACTGCAAAACGATGGCGTCCTGCGAAAGGGCGTGATCGAGGCCGACAGCGCCAAAGCCGCGCGCGGACAATTGCGCGCTCAGTCTTTGGTGCCATTGGCCGTGCAAGCGCTGGCGCAAGGTGCATCTGACAAAAAAAGCATTTGGCAAACCAACATCGGCTCTGCCAAATGTTTTTCTGCCAATGCCCTGGCTGTTTGGACTCGGCAATTGGCCAGTTTGGTCGGTAGTGGTTTGCCGCTCGAGCGTGCCTTGGCCGCTTTAAGCGATGAAGCCGAATCGGAAAAGCAGTCGCATTTGGTCGCCAATTTGAGAGCTGAAGTCAATGCAGGATTGGGTCTGGCCAAGGCCATGTCGCAACACCCTCAAGAATTTTCAGCGCTCTACACAGCGGTCATCAGTGCCGGCGAACAAGGCGGCAATTTAGGCGCGGTATTGGGACAACTGGCCGACGATTTGCAAGATCAGCAAACACTCAAAGCCAAACTCTTAAGCGCTTCTTTGTACCCTGCCATCGTGAGCCTCATTGCATTGATCATTGTGATTTTCCTACTTAGCACGGTAGTGCCGCAAGTGGCGCAAGTTTTTTCTGGCAGTCAGCGCAAGTTGCCAGGACTCACAGTAGCCATGCTGGCCCTCAGTGATTTCGTCAGTAACCACGGTTGGACCGTGGCACTTTTGCTGGTCTTGAGTTGGTTGGGATTTCATCAGGCCATGAAACAACATGCTTTGCGCTTGCGCTTTGATGCTGCCGTTTTGCGCTTGCCTATTCTGGGCCGATTGGCCACGGGTTACAACACAGCTCGATTTGCCAGCACCCTGGCCATGCTCACTGCTGCTGGTGTGCCCATCTTGAAAGCCATGCAATCGGCCGCCGACACGCTCTCCAATCAGGCCATGCGCGAAGATGTTCTTGACGCCTTGATCTTGGTGCGTGAAGGCGCCCCTTTGGCCATGGCCATGGGTCAGAAAAAACGCTTCCCCAGTTTGCTCTCCATGTTTGCTCGATTGGGCGAACAAACCGGCCAACTGCCTCTCATGTTGCAGCGTGCAGCCCAACAACTTTCCGCCGATGTCCAGCGCCGTGCACTGGCCTTGGCCACCATTTTGGAGCCCTTGCTCATTGTGGCCATGGGCGGTGTGGTCATGCTCATCGTGTTGGCGGTGCTCATGCCCATCATGGAGTTGAATCAATGGGTTCGATAACAAGGAGCATCCCATGGCAGTCAGCCTAGACGGTCAATTGGTGGTGGCGATTTCGTCGCGCGCCTTGTTTGATTTTGAGGAAGAAAACTTGGTCTTCGAGCAAAGCGACGACCGTGCTTACATGAAGCTGCAGTTGGAGCGCCTTGAAGAGCCGGCCAAACCAGGTGTTGCTTTTTCTTTGGTGAAAAAACTCTTGGCTTTCAACGATGCCACAACGCAACGGGTTGAAGTGGTCATCTTGTCGCGCAACGATCCTGTCTCGGGCATGCGTGTGTTCCGATCAGCGCAGCACTATGGCTTGTCCATTCAACGTGGCAGCTTCACCCGCGGTCAGTCGCCATGGCGCTATTTGAAACCCCTCAATGCCAATCTCTTTTTATCCACACATTTGTCGGATGTGCGAGCCGCCTTAGACGCTGGCGTTCCTGCGGCTCAGGTCTACCCACATTCTGCACATGCGTCTGAAGCACACCCCCACGAAGTGCGCATTGCATTTGATGGTGATGCGGTTTTGTTTTCCGACGAAGCTGAGCGTGTTTTTCAATCGCAAGGTTTGTCTGCCTTTCAAGCACACGAACATGCCAAGGCCTCACAACCCTTGCTGGCTGGGCCCTTCAAGCCTTTGCTGGCTGCGCTTCACAGGCTTCAGCAAGAGGGCACGCCGGCCATACGGGTCAGAACTGCGCTGGTCACTGCGCGCAGTGCGCCAGCCCACGAGCGCGCCATTCGCACCTTGATGCAGTGGAACATTGAGGTGGACGAGGCCATGTTTTTAGGTGGTTTGCCCAAAGGAGAATTTCTCAAAGAATTTGAACCCGACTTTTTCTTTGACGATCAAACGGGCCACATTGAATCGGCTGCGCAGCATGTGCCTGCAGGGCATGTGGCCAGTGGCATCAGCAACCCACCGCCAAGCAGCATCCCTTCAAGCGACGCCTGAAACTTAGCCTCAGGTGTCCGTTGAATTGAGCGGCACAGGCTCTTCTTTTCTGCGGCCTTCGCGTCTTGCAATCCAAACCGTGGACACCAGAATGACGAAAGCGCCCAGCCAAGTCCATTGACTTGGAAAATCGCCAAACACCAGCCATCCTAAAAGAGAGGCCCACACCAGGTCTAAGAATCTGAGCGATTGCGTGGCAGAAATATCGGCCACACTGAAAGCTTTTGTGAGGCTGTAATGGCCGATCGTACCCAGCACGCCAGCCACCATAAAACCACCCCATTGCCATAGCGTAGGCGCTTGCCAATTCATCAAAGCCAAAGGCAAGCTGAACAAAGTCACGGTGATCGACTGCCACATCACAATGACCCCTGGCTTTTC
>CANNNB010000177.1 GCA_947505995.1 Comamonadaceae bacterium | reverse complement strand
GGCAACATTGCTGGTTTGACGAACGGCACCATTGACCAAGACATCTAAGTCGGCATGATTCACGTCACCCGCCTGATCGATGGGCGTGATGGGGCCGATGGGTGCTGAATGGTCAAATGCTTTGCCGATGCACCAAGGACGACCTTGTTTCTTCATGTCGTTTTGCAAATCGCGACGTGTCATGTCGAGTCCCACGGCATAACCAAAGATGTGTTTTTCGGCATCTGCTGCTTTGATGTTTCGTCCACCGGTTCCAATCGCCACAACCAGTTCAATTTCATGGTGGAAATTTTTTGTCAAGCTGGGGTAGGGCATGTGGCCTGTCTCGCCCTCGTTCACAACCACCAGCGCGTCAGTTGGTTTTAAAAAGAAGAAAGGTGGCTCGCGCCCAGTGAAACCCATTTCCTTGGCGTGTTCTTCGTAATTGCGACCCACGCAATAAATACGGCGTGCTGGATATCGTTCAGCTCGTCCCAAAACCGGTACGGAAACCACGGGGGCTGGGGGGAAAACAAAGCTCATAACAACCTTTCTAGCAAAGCTAATTTGACACACTCAAATTCAATTTTCATAAGTATACTTATTAATTGACGAATCTGTCTCAAACCTTCGATGATAGTCCTATGAACAAGAGTTTTGATTTTGCGAAAGCGCCAGGGCATTTGGTACGGCGTGCACAACAAATTGCGGTCGCTTTGTTCATGGCTGAATTGACAGCGGAAGAAGTGACGCCCGTTCAATTTGCGATCTTGAATGCAGTCATGGACGCTCCTGGAATTGATCAAATTACGTTGGCAGGCAAAGTTGCCTTTGATGCTGCAACATCTGGTTCGGTGATTGGGCGCTTAGAAACCAAAGGATGGATCAAGCGAGAACCGCATCACATTGATCGTCGAAGAAAACTTTTGTGGTTAACGCCTGCTGGCCATTCAGCCACGCTTCAAATGAAAACTGCCGTGGAGCGTGTTCAAGCAAATTTACTGAAACCCCTGAACCAAGAGGAAGCGCAGCTTCTGACTAACTTGTTGACCAAGTTGGTGGCAGGTCACGAATGAGATGCAAGCTGAATTGGGAAGTCTTGTTTTTCGATCAGACTGATGGTGCGGTGCACTTTAGTTGCCAATGACATCGAAGCCTGAAGCCTGTTAGCTTTTGTAGGTGAGTACAAAATGTTCAACCACTGGCGGCGCAGCAAAGAACGGTCCAACGATGGCGCGCCACTCAGTGAAAGAAGGTGATTCTCTGAAGCCAATGGTGTGATCTTCCAGCGTGTCCCAGAAAATTTGTAAGATAAATCTGTCAGGACTTTCAATGCCTTTGTTAACCTTGGCTCCCTGAAAGCCCTTGGCCCCAGAAATGACAGTTTGAAGACCACGCGCAATGGCCTCTTCAAACTCAGCTTGGTGGCCAGGCTTGATGCGAATGTCTGCTAATTCAAGAATCATGATGGTCCTAATTTAAAAAATGAAAAAAATCCAATGCAATGTGAGTCTTGTTGCTTTGCACTTTTCATGTAGAGCATTGTGGCAAAAGTTTGATTGAATTCAAAGTCTACGCTGTTTGGCAACCCAAAGCACCAGAGCAACAAAAGCAAAGCTGACAATGACCAGTGCAAAACTGCTGGACACCCAAAAAGTGCTGACTTCTGGTCTGCTGTTCAATGGGCCAATACCATGGTAGGCCCACAAATAGGCACCCCAAAGTCCAACCCCCCACAACATGATGCTGTAAATGATCAAGGGCAGAAGTGTCATTCTGTAACACCGCAAAATAAAGGCGCAGACAGCCTGAAGCGCATCAACCAGGTGATACAGCGCAACCCAACCCAAGACAGAAGCCGCTGCCAAAGTGACCGCAGCGTCAACAGAAAATAAACTTGCCAATGCGTCCTTGCCCAAGGCCAGTGCACTGCTCAGAACCAAGGCCAGCACCATAGTTAACTTCAGGCCCGTATGGGCGGCTTTTTCTGCATGACGAGGCTCATTGGCCCCAATCCAAAAGCCAACTCGAGCACTGCATGCGATGCCAAGCGCCAGCGGAACCATGTAAAGCAGGGTGGCAATGCTGGATGCAATTTGGTGGCTGGCTGACGCCACCACACCTTGTCTAGAAATGAACAGCGCCATCATGGTGAAAGCGGTGACCTCCACCATCACTGACAAGGCCGCAGGAATGCCCAAACGCAAAAACGACTGAATTGTTTTCCAGTTTGGTGGCTCCATTGGTTTCCATATTTGAAACTCTTGATAGACTTTTTGGTGACGCAATAAATAAATGGCCATCAACATGAGCCATGTGTTTACCACCAAGGTTGCCCATGCGCATCCGACAACGCCATGCGCTTGCATGCCCCAACCACCCAATGTGAACCAGATGGAAAGAGGAATTTTGATGCCCAAGGAAGCAATTTGAAGTGCCGTGACCCAGAGCGGCATACCCAGGCTTTGGTTGAGCGTTGAATACATGCGAAACACCAACGAGGGCCCAACCGCAAAAGCCAGAACCCGCAGGTAATCTCGAACATCGTTTTGTAATTCTTCAGGAACGCCAGTGGCATTCAGCCAAGGATCAGGAAACAGCAGCGCCAAGGTGCCCAAGACGATCACACAAAGGCACAAGTACAAGGCCTGGCGCACAGATTGCCCGAGTGCCGCGTGAGTGCCTGCGCCTCGATGTTCAGACCATACGGGTAGCAGTGCGGTGATCAAGCCATTCAATGCCACATAAATACTGATGTAGATGGAGGAGCCAACCGACAAAGCCGCAAGCGCAGATGCGTTGTAGCGTCCGGCAACCAGGGTGTCAGCAACGCCAAAGGCCATCACGGCCAGTTGCCCCACTAAAACCGTACCGGCGTGGCGAAGGATGGTGCGCGATTCAAACATGCAGCATTAAAGTCTCAGGGCTTGGCTTCGACTTTAGAAGGCAATGCTCTGAACAGGACGATGTCTTCGTTGTTGTCCGAGGGGCGACGCACTGTAGCGTGTTGAGTCCAAGTGCTGGCATCAACTTCTTTGTTGAATGTCGCAAGGGCTTGAGTGTCGACAATGAGCCATGAACATTGGCTGTCAATGCTTGGTTTTTTTTCAGCCCGCGTTGCAACAGGCAGTAGTTTGAGCTTGCCATGAAATTGAAAAGCCGCACCTTGCGCCTTGGTCAATCCAAAATAATGAACACAGTCTGTTGTCCCCATCATGCTGCCAACTTTGTTAACAAGTGGCGCATAGCTTCTGCCAAAGTCAAGCAAAGGCAACCACAGTGTCATGATCAAAAGCCAACATAAAACAGCGCCACCCGCAGGCAGTACCATGCTCTTCCAAAGAGCTGAACGGTGCCTGCCTGCGCGCCATCTCACCAGGCTGGCCCAGGCCAGCGTAGCCAAGCTGGCACAGATGAATGCTGTCATGGAGAACTGAAGAACAAAACCCGGTGCGAGTCTGGCCACATTGATTGCAGGTTGTGCAGGAAAGCCTGTTTGCATGGACAGCCAGACAGTCCAAATGATGAGCGCGCCAACGCTGAAAAAGAGCAAGGTAAACCAATCAATGAAAGCACTCACGCTGCGTTTCAAAGTGGGCAAAGCAAAAGCAGCCAAGGTGGCCAATGCAGGCAGGCCCAATAGCAGTGCGCGATCGCTTAAACCGGACAACCAAGTGGTCACGATAGCCACGCTCACAAACCAAAGCGGCAACGACAAATGGGGGTTGGCTGAAATACTTTGAAGTTGATAGCGCCAACGCCAGAGCGTCCAAAGAGCCAAGGGCCAAGCCGGCCATGTGAACCACAAAAGCAAACGGGTCATGTCCTTGATTTCAATTAAATGAGCCGCAGCCATACGCCAACGCCACAAGCCCAAGCTACTGGTGATGGCGGCGCAGGCAAGGCAGAAAATCAAGACCCAAGCAACATCAACGCGTCGAACACGCAGAGATTGCGGTTGACCCGTATCTAAAGCGATGACGATGGCACCGCCTGCTCCCAAAATCATCGCCAGTGCGGGTGCGCCTGAAAGCGCCAAGCCAAAGATGGCTAGGGCAGCGCAAATGAGAGATGATTTTCTTTTGCGGGCCAAGTTGGCCAACGCAAAAAACAGAAGCGCAGAAAAAGAAAGTTGCGCCAGTGCAGGGGTGGCTTCGTGTGACAGCCTGGCCAAGCCAAGACAGGCAAGCAAGGCTAGCAGACCGCCATCAGCAATAGCCCGCGCATAGTCCGCAGGTTTGGCTTCCCCTCCAAATGCAAAGGGTACAGGTTGTGCCGCCGGTGTTCGCGCGAGTGCGTAAACCGCGTACCAAGTGCTTGCCAAAGTGAGGCTCAATAAGGCGATGAAGGGTAAGTGAGCGGCTGTGTCCATTGGCATGCCTTTGGGTGCCAATTGGATGGCCCATGCACCTAACCAATAAGGCAAAAGGGCTGCACTGCTGTCTGTTTGACCTAGAAGCGTTGGCTTTAGCCATGTGAAATTTTCTGAGGCAAGCGCTTGCGCCAAATTGAGCATGAAGCCAAATGCTTCCATGTCGGCGGATTTCCAAGGTGTACGGCCAATGAAACCGGGCAACACATAGGCCAAGCAAAGCGTCCACAAAACCCAGCGCGGCAAACGCCGAACGGCACTTTGTGCCACGATGGCTGGGTTGGATGAGGAATCTGATGGGTTGGAATTCACAGTTCAGACAATAGCAGAGTCGGTATTGAAGTCACAAGAGGTCGCAAGGACAAAAAACAAGGGCAGGCCGGTTGCCCGGGCTGCCCTGTGTTGGTCACGAAGTGACGCGATGGGACGATTACTTGGTAATTGACGTTTTGCCGAAACGATTGCGGAACCGCTCAACGCGACCACCCATGTTGTCAACAGATTTTTGAGTGCCTGTGTAGAAGGGATGCGATTCGCTAGAAGTATCTAGTTTGAACAAAGGCAATTCGCGGCCGTCGTCCATTTTCACCATCTCTTTGGCATTGACGCAAGAACGTGTGACGAACTTGAAGCCGTTTGACAAGTCCAAGAAGCAAACTTCTCGGTAGTTGGGGTGAATGCCTTCTTTCATGATCTATTCCTTGAGTTCAGATGCGACAGCCGCCCACGGACCATCCGGGGTACTTTTCGCGAAACACGAGATTATGGCATGAAATCAATGACTTGCATGCCAAGAATGCGCTAAGAAAGCGACTTTTTAGCCGCCGCGACGCATCATGTCGAAGAACTCGACATTG
>CANNNB010000176.1 GCA_947505995.1 Comamonadaceae bacterium | reverse complement strand
GCCACCTTGACCATGCGCCAGTTCTTCAAGATGTACTCGTGAATTTCGGCCTTGATCCAGTGCATGGCGTAGCTCACCAAGCGCACGCCTTGATCGGGGTCAAAGCGTTTGACGGCTTTCATCAAACCGATGTTGCCCTCTTGAATGAGGTCGGCATGGGGCAGGCCGTAGCCTAAATATTGACGTGCCACAGAAACCACCACGCGCAAGTGCGAGAGCACCAACTTACCGGCGGCTTCGAGGTCGTTTTCGTTTCTCAATTTGCGCGCAAACTCTTGCTCTTGCTCGAGGGTGAGCATGGGCATGCGGTTAACCGCAGAGATGTACGCATCGAGGTGGCCCAACGAAGGCACTACGGCCCATGGATTCTTTAGGGTGAGTGCAGTGTCGAGGGATCCAGCTAGGTTTGTCATACCAGAACTCCTTTCCATAATGGGTTGGATTTTAGCACTCTCTTGCGGAGAGTGCTAAATATATAACTTATTGATTTTGTTGATATTTATCAATTAACCGGGTCTGATAGAAGGTCTTGCATGGCCTCCATAGGGATCAGCGCACCGCGGTGCTGAATGACCCTTGCCGCCAAGGCATTGCCAAATATAACGGCCATTTTTGCACTGACACCGCACAGACGACGGCTTAAATAGCCCGCCGCAAAGGAGTCGCCGGCAGCTGTGGTGTCTATGACCTGATTGACGGGCAGCGTGGGAATGCTCTCCCATTTAGAGCTGCTTTCTTGCCTTACCAGCGTATCGGCGGCGCCGCGCTTGATCACCACTTCTGGAATGGACAGGCTTTGTGCATGGGCGAGTGTATTGTCTAAGGAGCCGCAATCAAACACGGCTTGATGATCGTCCAATGTGATCATGGCGGTATGGCAAGTCGCTAAGGCTTGAAGGTAAACCGTTTGTGCCAGCTTGCGATCAGGCCAGAGTTTGGGTCTGAAGTTGTTGTCAAACACAACACGACTGCCATTGAGTTGTGCTTGCTTTAACAAATTAAACAACCGTGTGCGTGAAGCTTCGTTCAGGATGGCCAGTGAAATGCCGCTGAAATACAGGCAATGAAATTGAGCTAGGTTTTTTTCAAGAGCTGTCACAGACGATTGAAAATACGCGCGGGCAGCGCTGTTCTCTCGCCAAAAATGAAATGTGCGCTCGCCTTTCGAATCGGTTTCGATGAGGTACATGCCTGGCAGCTTGCCTTCGATGTATTCCATTGCATTTAAATTAAGGCCAAGAGCTTCCCATTCTTTACGCAGAGTTTGACTTAAATGATCTGTACCCAGACCAGTCGCATAGCTCACTTCAATTTGGGAGCTTGCGGCGCATCGTCTCAGGTAAACGGCAGTGTTAAAAGTGTCGCCACCATACGAAAGCACAGACGGGCCAAAGCCATTGGCTTGAACTTCGAGCATGCATTCGCCAATGGCCACAAATTGAAGAGGCTGCATGAGAATAATTTAGCCGTGAGGCGATGCTTTGACAAAAGCGCCGCCCTGATAAATGGCCGCTTTGTCTTGGCCATCGATCTTGGGTTGCCTTGCTTCTACGGCGTTTCTGAAAACGTCAGAACGATCGTGCGGTCGATAGCCAATGTGCTTGGCATGTGTGTTGTCCCACCAAGTGGTTTGATTGTCAGACATGCCATAAATAATGGTGTGACCCACAATGGGTGCGGTGAGTGCCGCCACCACCAAACGCTCTAAATCATCAAAGCTTAGCCAGGTGGCCAACATGCGTCGGTCTTTGGGTTCTGCATATGAAGAACCAATGCGCAAGCTCACAGTCTCAATGCCCCAACGCGCCCAATAAAGCTCGGCAAGGTCTTCGCCAAAGGCCTTGGACAAGCCATAAAAGCCATCTGGCTTGGGTGGCATTTTGGTGTTGATGACTTCGTCTTGCCGGTAAAAACCTGTAACGTGGTTAGAACTTGCAAAGACGATGCGCTTGGTACCTTGCAAGCGCGCCGCCTCATACAGGTTGACCATGCCCACAATGTTGCTGGCCAAAATGGGATCCCAAGGCTGCTCGGTAGAAACGCCGCCCATGTGCACTACGGCATCCACGTCTTGCAACAGGGCCATCATTTGTTCTTTGTTTTCTAAAGAGGCCAGCATGATTTCTTCACCAGGTGCGATGGGACCTAAATCGCTTCGGTGGCTGACTCTCAACACATCGCAATAAGACTTGAGACGAGGTCTGAGTTCTTTGCCCAAATTGCCGCCAGCACCGGTTAGAAGAAGGCGAGGAAGTTTAAGGGGGCTGGCGGGAGGATTGAGCATAAGTGTCTTTTATAAAATTTGAATCAATTTGAATCAGTGGGTTTAGCTTTTGAAGCGTTGTGCGAGCGCCGTGGCGCTGTCACGCAAAACGTTTTGATCGGCGCCGACCGCCACAAACAAGCAGCCTTGCGCCACGTAATGTTTGGCCAAAGCTTCATCGCCCGTCAGAATACCTGGCGCTTTGCCACAGGCCTTGATGCGTGCTATGGCATCGTCAATGACCTTTAAAACTTCTGGATGTTTGGGGTTGCCTAAATGACCCAGAGCAGCAGACAAATCGCCTGGCCCAATAAAGACACCATCAACACCATCAACATTGGCAATGGCCTCTAAGTTGTCTAAACCCTGCAGTGTTTCAACTTGGAGCAACAAGCACAATTCGGTGGCATTGAGATGCGCATAGTCTTTGACGCGGCCGTAGTTGCTGGCTCTGGGTGCGCCTGCATAACCCCTAACGCCAAGCGGTGGGTAGCGCGTGTAAGACACCGCGTTGCGAGCTTCTTCAGCGGTTTGAATGTAGGGCACCAGCAAGTTTTGTACACCAATGTCGAGTAGGCGTTTGAAGGTGACCATGTCGTTCCATGGCGGGCGCACGATGGGGGTTGCAGTGCCGCCTTTCATGGCTTGAAGTTGGGCCAGTACTTCCGACAAATCGTTGGGTGAGTGTTCCATGTCAATGAGCAGCCAGTCATAGCCGCAATCGGCCAAAATTTCGATGCTGATATTGCTGCACAAATGAGACCACAAGCCTATTTGTTTGTGGCCTGTGCCAATGGCATGTTTGAATTTGTTGTGAATAGATTGCATGGCTTGATGGAGGTGTGATTAAAAAAATTAGCGAACCAGCGCTGGCATTTTGGGATTGAAGGTCCAGCCCGGAATGAGATATTGCATGGCCATGGCATCGTTGCGAGCGCCCAGACCATGTTGCAAATAAAGTTGATGGGCCGCTTCAACGGCCTCCATGTTGAGTTTCACACCCAAGCCAGGTTGAGTAGGTACTTGAATCATGCCGTCCTTGATTTGCAAGGGGTCTTGGGTGAGGTACTGCCCATCTTGCCAAATCCAGTGCGTGTCGATGGCGGTCACTTTGCCAGGCGCTGCGGCTGCACAATGTGTAAACATGGCCAACGACACATCGAAGTGATTGTTGGAATGCGAGCCCCAAGTGAGGTCGTACATCTGACACAACTGCGCCACCCTGACTGAGCCTTGAAGTGTCCAAAAATGCGGATCAGCCAAGGGAATGTCAACAGACTGAAGTTGAATGCTGTGCGCCATTTCGCGCCAGTCCGTGGCCACCATGTTGGTGGCTGTAGGAAGACCAGTGGCTCGCTTGAATTCGGCCATTACTTCGCGGCCCGAATAAACGCCTTCTGCACCGCATGGATCTTCGGCATAGGCCATGGTATTTCTGTGGTCACGCAGCAAGCGAATGGCATCTTTCAAAAGCCAGCCGCCATTGGGGTCCAAGGTAATGCGCGCGTCGGGAAAGCTTTCGTGCAAGGCCACAATGGCCTCGACCTCTTGTTCGCCGCGCAACACACCCCCTTTGAGTTTGAAGTCTTGGAAGCCGTAGCGATCTTGTGCCGCCTTGGCCAATTTCACAATGGCCTCGGGGGTAAGTGCTTCTTCATGTCGCAAGCGTTGCCAATCGTTGTCGGATTGAGGCTCGCTGATGTAGGGCAAGTCTGTTTTTTGGCGGTCTGCCAAGTAAAACAAATAACCCAAAACTTGAACGCTGGTGCGCTGCTGGCCTTCACCCAGTAGTGCTGCGACCGGCACGCCCAAGTGCTGACCTAACAAATCGAGAAGTGCACTTTCAAGGGCTGTGACGGCGTGAATGGCGATGCGCAAATCAAATGTTTGATTACCACGTCCACCTGCATCTCGGTCTGCAAATTTTTGCTGCAATGAGTTCAAAAGATTTTTGTATTGGCCAATGCTTTGTCCTTCGATCCAAGGCTTTGCATCTTCAATGGTTTTGCGAATTTTTTCGCCACCAGGTACTTCACCAATGCCGGTGTTGCCACTCGAGTCGGTGAGGATGACGATGTTGCGGGTAAAGAAGGGTCCGTGTGCGCCACTTAAATTAAGCAGCATGCCGTCACGACCTGCGACAGGGATCACCTGTATGCGTGTGACGTGTGGGGTGGAAGTAGAGGTCATGGTTTGGGTCTTTGGTCAATAGACATCGTACAACTTGATGGTCGCTTTCACATTCGGGAAAACGCGGGTGAAGCCGCGTTTTCGGTGTCAGAGGCTGTCGGGGTCGCTTTTGCGCAGCCGCTCGCGGCTGTTGGCGAGATGGGTGCGCATCGCGGCGCGCGCCGCTTCCACATCTTGATCGGCGATGGCGTTGTAAATGCTCTCGTGTTCTTGATTGACCCGCCTAAGGTAGTTTTGCCGCTCGGGGTCGGAGCTCAGGATGCTGCCGATGCGGGCGCGCGGAATCACGCCTGCGCCCATCGAGTTCATCAGGTCTGTGAAGTGGTGATTTTGGGTGGCGCGGGCAATTTCCTGATGAAATTGGTGGTCGGCAGCCACCGCGTCCCGGCCCTCCTCGGTGGCGCTGTCGAAGGCAAGCAATGCGGACTGGAGTTCTGCCAGGTTTTCAGGCCCGCGTCTCACAGCGGCCAATGCGGCGGCCTCGGTTTCCACGCTGATGCGGAACTCCAAAAGGGCAATGACCTCACGCAGGGTGCTCATGTGCTCTGCGCTGATGCGAAAAGAGGGGTGTTCGCTTTGGTGAAGCACGAATGTGCCGATGCCGTGGCGCGTATCGACCCAGCCTGACGCTTGCAGCCGGGAGATGGCTTCACGCACCACGGTGCGGCTCACGCCAAAGTCTTTCATGATGGCCGCTTCGGTGGGCAGTTTGTCGCCCGCTTTGAGGCGGCCGCTGCGAATTTGGTCTGTCATGGCGTGGACCAGTTGAATGGCCAGCCCG
>CANNNB010000175.1 GCA_947505995.1 Comamonadaceae bacterium | reverse complement strand
TGGATCAACGAGTGGTTCAATCCCCCAAAGGAAACAGAAGCAGCGACGGCCCTCATCAATGGTGGTGCTGACGTGTTGATGCAAAACACAGACTCTTCTGCTGTGTTGCAAACTGCCGAAAAAATGGGCAAGCGCGCATTTGGTTGGGACTCTGACATGACAGCCTATGGCCCTAAGGCTCACTTGGGTTCTGCCGTTATCAACTGGGGTCCTTATTACATCAAGGCCGTGGGTGAAGCCCTTGAAGGCAAATGGGCGACAGGCCAAAGCTGGTGGGGTGTTAAAGAAGGCGCTATCGACATGGTGTCTGTGGCATCTGATGTACCCGATGACATCAAAAAACGTGTTGAAGAAATCAAGGCTGGCCTGAAAGACGGTAGCTTTGCAATCTGGAAAGGCCCTATCGTGGGACAAGACGGCAAAGAAGTTCTGGCCAAAGATGTTGTCGCTGACGACAAGTTCTTGGGCGGTATCAAGTTCTACGTTAAAGGCGTAGAAGGCAAAGTGCCTAACTGATTCAATGCGACTTAACAGTCGCTATCAGTTAAAAAGCCGCTCTTCACATTCGAAGAGCGGCTTTTTTCTTGGGGCTTACAGTGACTTATTTTTTAGCAGCAGCAAAATCTCCTGCATACACATTCAAAAATTTGGTTGGGTCCAAAACTTTGCGAATAGCTGTGTTGACTTCTTCTAAGGTGGCGGCTTCAATTTGAGCATCTATTTTTTCCACAAAGGCCAGCGTTCGATTGGCCGCAGTTTGCGCCACATGGCCAGCCGCTAATGCTCGATCTTGTGCGCGGTTTATTTTTCGCTCCTCTTGCCATCCTTTTTTGGCGTCTGTCAGTTCCTCTGCGGTGATGCCGTCTTTGACAAATTTGGCTAACTCATCTTGCACACCGGCCTTCAGTTTGGCTAAATTTTGTGGTGCATAAATGGCATAAATGACCCACATGCCTGAGGGTTCAAAAGCACTGGCGCTGAGTTGGGTGCCAGCATCGTAGCTAATACCGTCTTTTTGGCGAAGGCGATCAAAGAGGCGAGATTTGAAACCGCCGCCCAACACGCGGTTGGCCAATTGCAATGGAACAAAATCTGTTTGGGTATCTTGCAAGGCCAAGGGTAGACCAGCCACAAAGAAAGCATTGGCTTTGTCGGGCGCTTCCAATTCAACAGTACCTGGTTTTACAGCTCTGCTTTCAGCCTTCAAGCGAGCATAGGCTTTGGGGCTTTTCCAGTCACCAAAGAGTTGCGTCAATTGTGTCTTGACTGCTTCGCTGTCAAAGTCGCCCACCAAAGCAAACTCGCTGTTGTTGGCGCCGTAATAGCTGCTGTGAAACTGTTTAACTTGTGCAAGCTTTGCTGCTTTGAGTGCCGCAATAGATTCATCCAAACTGCGTGTCGCGCGAATATCGCCTTTCTTGTAAACGTCCAAGGCCAGTGCCATGGCTTGTGAGCCCATGGCATCGGGTTCACTGCGTTGGCTTTCAAGGCCAGCAGTGCCCTCTTGAACCAGCAAGTCAAATTCTTTGGCAGCCAAATTTGGTTTTCGCAAAATATCGCGTACCAAATTTAGAATTTCTGGCAAGTTTTTGCGCAGAGTGTCAAAGCGGACGGTTACGCTTTGACCGCCCCCGCTGACTTCGATTTGGGTTTTGAGTTCGTCCAATTTGGCAGAAATTTCCGCGCGTTGTAAATTGCCAGCGCCACGCATCAATAAGTTGGCCGTAAGGCTTGAAGTGGTGGCTTGATTGAACAGCGATGCTTCATCGCCAAAGCGCAAAGTAAAAAAGCCGCTGACAGTTTCGCCACGTGTTTTCTTTGGCGTCAAGATGAGCTTCATGCCACTTGCCAACGCGATGCGTTGGGTGCGTCTTTCAATGTTGGCAGGGCTGATATCAAACACTTCGCCTTCACTGGCTGCCGCCCTGCCTTTGTAGTCGGCAACCAGTTTGGCAACGTCTACAGCTTCGGGCAGTTTGCTGCGGTCGGGTACGGGGGTGGGAATGAATTGCCCCAAAGTGCGATTGCTTTCTTTGAAGTAATTGGCAGCCACAGATTGCAGGTCGGCCAATTTGAGATTTTCAATGCGATCGCGTTGCAAAAAGAACAAGCGCCAGTCGCCATTGGCAATGGACTCCGACAGTTGTACCGCCAATTTTTGCGGGTCGTTGATGGTCTTGTCGATGTCGCTTAAAAGGCTTGCCTTGGCACGTTTAAGTTCTTCTTCGGTTACAGGCTTCTTTTGCAAACCTTCAAGTTCTTCCAAAAGAACTTTGCGAGCTTCCATTCGGCTTTGTGTTTTGCTGAGCTCAGCCATGAACATCACATAACCGCGCTCTGCCAACTCAAAGTTCCATGGACTGACGTTGACGGCCAATTTTTTCTCCACCAAATTTTTGTGTAAACGGCCGCTGGGTGTGCCGGCCAACACTTCGCTTAGGGCCGACATGGCCGCAGCATCAATGTGGCTGCCCGCTGCCGTGTGATAAAGCACCGCAGACAATTGAACGTCGCCGATGCGCCGAACCGTGACTTCGCGTGAGCCGTCTTGCGCAGGGTCTTGTGTGTAAGTGGGTTCAATGACACGGTTTGGTTTGGGAATGACACCAAACACTTGCTGTATCAGCTTGAGGGTGCCAGCCGTCTCAAATTTGCCAGCCACCAACAGAACAGCGTTGTCGGGTTGGTAGTACTTGCGGTAAAAGTTTTGCAGATTTTCAATTTTCACGTTCTCAACATCGGTGCGAGCGCCGATGGTGCTTTTGCCGTAGTTGTGCCAGTCGAAAGCGGTGGAAGCCATGCGCTGCCAAAGAGACATGTGCGGGCTGTTTTCACTACTCTCCATTTCATTGCGTACCACCGAAAACTCGGTGTCTAAATCTTTTCGAGCAATAAAACTGTTAACCATGCGATCAGCTTCCATCTCCAGCGCCCATTTCAGGTTCTCTGGATTGGCAGCAAAGGTTTCGTAATAATTGGTGCGATCGTAGAAGGTGGTGCCATTGAAACTCATGCCTCGCTTACCCAGTTCTTGAATGATGTTGCCCCGAGCCGGGGTACCCTTGAACACCATGTGCTCTAACAAATGCGCCATGCCAGTCTCACCATAATTTTCATGGCGGCTACCAACCAAGTAAGTGATATTGACCGTGGTGGTGGGCTTGGAGGCATCGGGTGCCAACAAAATTCGAAGGCCATTGGGCAAACGAAATTCTGAAATGCCTTCGACCGAAGCCAAAGCTTTGAGATCTGCAATGCTGGTTGCGGCAGGCGCATTGGTTTGCGCCTGCCCATGTAAGGGCGAAATCAATAAGAGGCATATGAAAGTCAAGGGAGCAATTAAGTGGAGCATGTCAAAGTTTGGCAATTTGGAAAATCTCTTTATACACTTCGATTAGAATCACGACCTGAATACGCTCGCCCTTAAGGGTATTCATTTCATTTTTCAGGGCCATGTAGAGGACTACCATGTATAAAAACCTCGCTGCCACGCTCGCGGCCGCCTGTTTATTCTTTCCCTTCCATTTGCTTGCAGCCGAAGCTGTTAAGTCTGTTTCCCAACAAGCGGTACCTTTGAAGGCCGGCTTTGTCTTTGTCACGCCTGTTTTTGAAATGGGTTGGACACGCCAACATGACGAAGGTCGCAAAGCCGTCGAAAAAGCTTTGGGGTCCAAGGTTAAAACCACCGTGGTGGACAACGTGGCCGAAGGTGCTGACGCTGAGCGAGTGGTGCGCGATTTAGCACAACAAGGTCACGACATTATTTTCACCACCAGCTTTGGTTACATGGAACCCACGCTCAAAGTAGCCAAAGAATTTCCCAACGTGAAGTTTGAATCTATCACTGGCTACAAAACCGATGTGAATGTTTCGGTGGCCAATGCGCGCTATTACGAAGGCCGATATTTGGCGGGTGTAGCGGCAGGGCGAATGACGCAATCCAACGTGGCAGGTTACGTGGCTGGCTTTCCCATTCCTGAAGTGTTGCAAGGCTTGAACGCTTTTGCCTTGGGCATGCGTTCTGTGAATCCCAAAGCCCAAGTGAAAGTGGTTTGGTTGAACACTTGGTTTGATCCTGCCAAGGAGCGCGACGCGGCCTTTGCTTTGTTCAGTCAGTCGGTGGATGTGATTACCTTTCACACCGCCTCCAATGCTGTGATGGTGGCGGCGCAAGAACGCGGCAAGATGGCCATTGCCTATCACTCAGACATGCGCAAAGTGGCGCCTGACGCGCAGTTGTTGGCGGTCACCCATGAGTGGGGCGCGTATTACACGCAACGCGTGACTGATGTGCAAAAAGGCCAGTGGCGCACTGGCAATGTTTGGGCCGGTTTGAAGGAAGGCATGATTCGCGTTGGCGACTTTGGCCCTAAGTTGCCTGTCAAAGTGCGCGACGAAATTGTAAAGGTTCAACAAGACATAGCGCAGGGCAAACGCCATCCATTTCAAGGTCCCATTGTTGACAACGAAGGTAAAACAATATTGGCTATTGGACAAAAGTTGACGGATGTTCAAATCTTGAACATGAACTATGGTGTGGCGGGTGTGATGGGCAAAATTAGCCCCTGATGTCAAATGTCTGAAATAAAAAAGCCTGCGTTTCAAGGCAGGCTTTGAGTTCAGTTGAGGTGCTGCTAGCCATCTAGCTGAATATTTCGAGTCTTGGCTAATTGGGTCCATCGGGCTAAGTCTGCCTTCATGTAGGCTGCAAATTCTGCAGGCTTCATGGGCATCAGTTCAACAGCTTCCGAACTTAATTTTTCTTTGAAGTCGGGCTGGGCCAAAACAGCCAGCATGGCATCGTTCAGTGTTTTGACAATGGCGGCCGGCATGTTGGCAGGCCCAACAACGCCATACCATTGTTGGGCGTCAAAGCCCTTGAGACCCATCTCCTCTAAGGTGGGTATGTCCTTGACTTGTGGGTGACGCTTGGTGCCTGTCACAGCCAGTGCGCGGATACGGCCACTTCGAATATGCGGCAATGCCGCGGCCAACCCAGGGAACATCAGTTGTGTTTGTCCACCAATGAGGTCTGTGATGGCGGGTGCAATGCCGCGATAGGGAATGTGCACCATGAAGCTGTTGGTTTGCAATTTGAACAACTCAGCCGCCAGATGGGTTAAGGACCCCGCACCTGCAGAGCCATAAGACAGGCGGCCAGGGTTTTGTTTCACGTAGTCCAAAAAGGCCTTGAAGTTTTGCGGTGGCAAGCTGGTGTTGATGCACAGCACATTGGGGGTTGAGCCAATCATGCCGATGGGGGTGAAATCTTTTTC
>CANNNB010000174.1 GCA_947505995.1 Comamonadaceae bacterium | reverse complement strand
GTCACCAAAACTTGACCCTTGAGTTGTGTTGACTTTAGGGCTTCATCATTGAGCAGGTTGACCTGCGACCATGGGATGGTTGAGCCCATATCAGGGCTATTGTTTTGGGAAAAAGCCAAAGAGGGTGAGCAGGCCACTAGGGCTTCGTGTCGTGGATGCATCTATCTTACCTAGCTGTACCTCGGGTAATTCCAATGCGCCCACTTTGATGCTTGCGGAAAAAGGAGCAGACATGATTTTGGCGTCTGCGAACCACCCATTATGAGCTTGAGCTAATTTCTTGCAAAAGCCAGTTTTCAAATTCAATGGTTCTTTGTGATTTTTCCTTGGCATCTGAAAAAGAAATGTAATAGCCGCCTTTGGTCTCCACGCTAAAGTCAAAGGGTGCCGTCAATAAACCTCTGGCCAAGTCATCTTCCACAAATGCCGTCAATCCCATCATGACACCTAGTCCATTGGTCGCAGCTTGGTAGGCCAGCGCTGCACTTTCAAACTTAAGACCTTCATGCCCATCAATCGATTTAACCTTGGCGGCTTTCAACCAGGTTGACCAATCGTGGGGGCGATTCATGGAGCACAAACGATCGTGAAATCTCAAATCAGCGGGTCGCTTCAATGGATTACCAAACTTGAGTAGACCAGGTGAGCAAACGGGGATCAATGTTTCTTCAAAAAGCAACTTAAACCCCGGTTGCTGCGGGGGAGTTTGCTCGGAGTGAATGCTGATATCAATGTCTTCTGTCTTGTAATTCACCCTTTGATGAGATGTTGTGATTTGAACTTCGGTGTCCGGGTGCTTGGCATGAAATTTTGCCAAGCGGGGCATCAGCCAGCGAATGGCAAATGTGGGCGGAAGTTTGATTCGCAAAAGTCGATCGTCTTTTCTAGGAATTAGTTGCTTTGTACTGCGATCAATTTCATCAAATATATCCCGCATGGCTGCGAAATAGGTTTCCCCGTTGGGCGTCAAATCAATTGTGTGCCGTCCTCGTGAAAACAGCTTTAAACCTAGCCAAGACTCAAGATTTGCGATTTGTCGGCTGACCGCACCTTGGGTCACGCACAGTTCCTCCGCGGCTTTTGTAAAACTTACCAAGCGAGATACGGATTCAAAAGCGCGCAATGCATTCAAAGGGGGAATTTTGCGGGCCATTTTGCTCCTCAAATGAATTTAACTCATCTCAATTATGCGTTTATTTCGATTGAGTATTTGAACTATTTATGAATAATCAATCGAATAATTTTGAAGGAGACAAGAGATGATAAAAGTACATACCTTTCTAGTTTGGGCTCTGCTTTCGATTTCAGTGGGTGTGTCGGCCCAAACCAACAGCAACTACCCCAATCAGCCTATTCGCTTGATGGTGCCGTGGCCGGCTGGCGGTGGAGTCGACTCGACTGCGAGAATGATTGCCGAGCCATTGGGTAAGCGCTTGGGCCAACCCCTCGTCATTGAAAATCGTGCTGGGGCAGGCGGAAACATTGGCACCGAAATTGCAGCGCGTGCAAAACCAGACGGCTACAACCTATTGATGGGATCTATCACACCCAACGCCATCAATGTGCACCTCTATCCCAAGCTGCCATTTGATTTGATCAAAGACTTCACGCCCATTACGTTTGTTTCATATTTGCCAATAATCATAGTTGTGCCCGTGAATTCTTCAATCAAGTCTGTTGCTGAATTAATCACTTTTGCAAAAGCCAACCCAGGCAAGCTCACATATGGATCTGCAGGCGTTGGGTCCTCGCAGCATTTGGCTGCAGTCCAGTTCATGGGTGCGACAAAAACTGACATGATGCATGTGCCATACAAGGGTACAGCGCCGGCTGAAGCTGATTTGATGGCGGGTCACATTTCAGTGATGTTTGATACCGCCACCGCAATTCCCTTCATCAACGGAGGCAAACTCAAGCCACTGGGTGTCATGTCCAAAAAGCGCAACCCTGCATTGCCCAATGTGCCCACATTGGATGAGGCTGGCATTCCTGACCTGTATGCATCGTCTTGGTATGGGTTGATGGGTCCGGCAGGCATGCCTCCCAGTATCGTGAACAAACTCAATGCTGAATTGAATGAGGCATTGCGGTCTCCAGAAGTGCAAAAGCGCATGAGCGACTTAGGCGCAGAGATCGGTGGTGGAACGCCTGCTGAATTTGCAAACTTCATTCAATCTGAAATTGCACGTTATGCCGATATCGTTAAACGGTCTGGCGCCAAATTCGAGTAGTACCATGCAGAAAACACAACCGATGGGACAAGCTCTGACCTTGTTTGAAAAAATATGGCGATCGCATGTGGTGATGGAACGTGATGATGGCGTCAGCCTGCTTTATGTCGATCTCCATTTGGTACAGGATGGGTCAGCGCCTGCTTTTGAAATGCTGCATCAACGCCAAATCAAGGTGCGCGTACCATCAAAGACATTTGGCACTCCAGACCATTACATTCCCACCCTCGGGCGAAATTTAAGCACAATCCGCGACCCCGAAAAAAGAGCCATGGCGAAAGCCTTGGAAGACGATTGTGATAAACATCACATCCCTTTTTTTGGACTTCAGGATTCACGACAAGGCATTATTCATGTGATTGCACCTGAGCAAGGCCTCAGTCAACCAGGCCAACTGATTGTTTGCGGCGACAGTCATACCGGCACACATGGTGCATTTGGCGCTCTCGCTTTTGGCATTGGCGCTTCCGAAGTTGCGCATGTTCTTGCAACACAAGTTGTCTGGCAACAAAAACCTCTAACGATGCGCATCAACATCGAAGGTACTTTGGGAAAAGGCGTTACAGCCAAAGACATCATTCTGGCCATCATCGGAAAAATTGGTGTAGCAGGTGCAGTGGGGCATGCCATCGAATACACCGGCCAAACTATTCGCGATCTCTCAATTCAAGAGCGCATGACTGTGTGCAATATGTCTATTGAAGCGGGTGGGCGTACTGGCATGATCGCCCCCGATGAGAAAGCCTTCGAATGGCTCAAAGACAAACCATTTTCACCTAAAGGTTCCGACTGGGAGGTCGCACTGAAGGGGTGGCGAAATCTGTTCAGCGACAGCGCAGCTGTTTTCAACCAAGTGGTGCAAATGAGGGGTGAAGAAATTTCGCCAATGGTAACTTGGGGGAATAGCCCAGAAGACGTATTGCCCATTGACGGCATTGTCCCCTTCCCCGCAGATGCCCCAAACTCAGTCAAGCGCCAATCTATTGAAAACGCAGAGGCATATATGGGTCTCATACCGGGTCAAAAGTTAACGGAAATTAAAATTGACCATGTCTTCATTGGTTCGTGTACCAATGGAAGGATAGAAGACCTTCGATCAGCTGCCGCCGTTGTCAAAGACCGGCATGTTGCCCAAGGCGTACAAGCCTGGGTGGTGCCTGGTTCAGGACTGGTTAAAAGGCAAGCCGAACAAGAAGGACTGGATCAAATTTTTATGAGCGCGGGATTTCAGTGGCGAGAACCAGGTTGCTCTATGTGCTTGGGCACTAATGGCGACCAAGTACCTGCCGGTCAGCGCTGCGCATCGACCTCCAATCGCAATTTTGTGGGACGCCAGGGGCCAGGCTCCAGAACCCATCTGATGAGCCCTGCGATGGCAGCAGCAGCAGCCGTGACAGGTCGATTGACGGACGTACGCAATTTGATCTGAGAACTTCATCATGGAAAAATTCGAAACTCTTCAGGGTGTTGTGCTACCTTTGGACAAGGTCAACATCGACACCGATCAAATTCTGCCAGCAAGATATCTACAAAAACCTAGGGCCAACAATTTTGGCGACTATCTATTCAAAGATGTCCGTCACGACGGTAACGGCTTATTAAGACCCGAATTCGTTCTGAATCAAGCCGCGTATGTAGGTGCTCAAATTATGCTTGCAAACGATAATTTTGGGTGTGGTTCTTCACGAGAACATGCGGTGTGGGCCATCTATGATAGAGGATTTCGAGCCGTCATTGCCCCAAGTTTTGGGGATATTTTTTTCAATAACGCTCTGAAAAATGGCTTGCTGCCGATCCGACTTGCCAAGTCCGAAGTGATGAGCCTGTTCAGCCTTGCGCAACAAAATCCTGTGACTCAAGTCGTGATTGATCTTGTTGCACAAACCGTTGTTGCCAGCCCTGATTTCTGCGTATGTTTCGAAATCGATAATTTCTCTAAACGATTTTTTCTTGAAGGAATCGATGAATTGGGCTACACACTGAGCCTGCTCCCCCAAATCGAGGCTTTCGAAAGGAAGCAGCTTTCTTAATTTACTCAATCATCAAATTTAAATCATGAAAATTGCAGTCATGCCCGGCGACGGTATCGGCCAAGAGGTTACGGATCAAGCGGTCAAAGTTCTCAAAGCGGTCGTAGGAAATCATTTGCCGATGGAGTTGGTATACGCACCTGTCGGCCAAGCCGGTGTGGATGCCGCAGGAGACCCGCTACCTGTTCAAACCCGTGAAATTGCCGATAAGGCTGAGGCCATCTTATTTGGATCTGCCGGGGTACCTGGTGATGAAGCCATAGAGTACAAGATGCGTCCCGGTGCAAGCTTGCTAAGACTCAGAAAACAGCTTAATTTATTTGCAAATTTCCGACCTGCATTTTTATTTCCAGAGCTGATTGGTGCATCCACACTCAAACCTGAAGTGGTTGAAGGCTTGGACATCATGATTCTGAGAGAGCTGACAGGTGATATCTACTTTGGAGAACCCAGGGGTGTTCACACTTTGCCAAATGGTGAGCGCGAAGCCTTCAACACCATGCGTTATTCCGAATCTGAAATTCGGAGAATTGGCCACGTCGCTTTTCAGACAGCTCGATTAAGAAGTCATAAAGTTTGCTCCGTTGACAAGGCTAATGTTTTGGAAACCATGCAGCTGTGGCGAGAAGTGATGACGGAGGTTGGGCGGGAATATCCTGATGTGGAATTAAGCCATCTCTTTGTCGACGCAGCGGCCATGCAATTGATGCGCGCTCCCAAGCAATTTGACGTCATGGTCACGGGTAATATTTTTGGCGATATTCTGTCAGATGCTGCAGCGATGTTGACGGGCTCTATTGGCATGCTGCCATCGGCATCCTTATCTAAAGGCCATAAGGGGCTGTATGAGCCTGTGCATGGCACAGCCCCTGACATTGCTGGTCAGAATTTGGCCAACCCATTGGCTTCCATCCTGTCCATGGCAATGATGCTGCGACTAAGCTTTCACCAGTTGGAGTTAGCCACCCAGGTTGAGCAAGCAGTTCAACATGTTTTGGCAGATGGATTGAGAACCGGAGACAT
>CANNNB010000173.1 GCA_947505995.1 Comamonadaceae bacterium | reverse complement strand
TAAAGGCCCAGTGCTTGGGTGAGGAAGGCAGCCAGCAAAAACTGAATGCCACAGGCTGCACCCACCATGCGCCAACCGTAAAAAAGTTTCATTGAGGGGAACAACCAGTATTGCGATTAGAGTGAGACATTGCCACAAGAGTCTAGCATTTAGGACTTGGAACTCACATTGCAGCCAATTTTATGGCAATGCCAATGACCCAGTTGCGAGGTAGCAGCGGCTCAAAGTATTGCCGACTCGATTGATTGATGATGACGGAGCTCACAGCTTTTTTGTTGCTGAGGTTGTCTACGCCTAAGTAGGTTTCGAAGTTCGCCTGTCGCCACGCAAAGCCTTGCTTGAGCCGTGCGTTGAGGAGGCCATAACCTGCTGCGGCGCCCGATGCATCGTTCACGTCGTTGGCCCACAAGCTTGAGCGTGCAATCCAATCTAAGCTTGCCGCTTTACCTTGCAAGGTTTTTTTGCTGCTGGATTGAAAACCATTTTCTGCCCATGAGACTGATGTCAACAGTTGTTTTTGCGGAATGCCTGGCAATGATTTTCCGGCTAAGGCCGTGCCACTTGCATATTCAGCGCTCATGATGGTAGCCGAGACTTGTGTACGCCAGTTTGAGTTGAATGTATGGCGCGCAGAAAGCTCTAGTCCTTCGCGCAATGTTTCAGAAGCGTTGGTGAAAGCCGTGCGGCCACCCACAGACAAGCTGGTCACAATTTCATTGTCTGTTTTGATTCGAAACAAGGCCGCATCCAATCGAGTATTTGGAGAGGGGGTCCATTTGCTACCCAACTCAAGGTGTTTGCTGCGTGAGGGAACCAAGTTCGCATTGAAGAGACCGACGACAGAGGTGCCTGATTTGGTGTACACCGACTCTGAAAGTGTGGGCGTTTCAAATCCTCTGCCTTGGTTTGCGTAAATGTTCAATGTGTCATGAACATGCCAAGTGGCGCCAATGACAGGATTGGCTGCTTCATAGCTGACAGAGCCCGAACCGTTGACACCATCTGTCAGATAGTCGTCTTTGCTTTTAAGTTGAACATTACTTTGGCGCACACCGGTGACAAAGGTCCAATCTGGCATGACACGCCAGTTGGCTTGTGCAAAGTAATCGCGGTTGGTGCTTTCATTCAATTCTTTGCGGTTGACATTGCCAGTCTTTTGACCGGAAACTGCAAGACCACCTTGTCGATTTTCTCCTGCGTGGTCTTGTTCAAATCCTGCGACCCAATCAACGGCTTTGTCATTCGCTAAATTGTGTTTGCCTTGGATTTGCAAGCCCAGCCCGTGAAAATCTCTTTGCAGACCTACCCATGTACCTGCAGAAGCAGAAGCTGCTTGGAATTGCAAGTTATCGCGATTGCCGCCGTAGATGCGCGCTTGAATGCGGGTGTTTTGATTCAACTTGTGTTCTAGCACAGCGCCTGCTTGTTCTTGGTTTACTGCTTTTCGAGTGTCGTTGACAAAGGCAAAATTGCCAGCCTGTTTGGGGTTGGCCCAAAACTGAGCTGCCGTTAAGCCAAGTGGATCCTTGGCATAGGGCATGCGAAAGACATTGGCAATCAACTTCAATCGGGTATCTGCATTCAAGTCGACCGTTGTCACACTGTTGAGTTGTTCTCTTTTGGCCTGGCTGTTGTCTCGGTAGCCTTGTATGTTGAAGGTGCTGTAGTCGGCTACAAAGCCAGCGTTGCCAATGCGCTGACTCAATTGCCAGTCTGTGCGCTCAAGGCCATAACTGCCCTTGAAAATTTGCGATTGCGCCGTGGGCGTAAGGTCGGCTTCGCGTGTGAACACTTGAATCACACCGCCCGCAGAGTTGCCGTAGAGCTGCGCTAAGGGGCCTGTTAAGACTTCTATTTTCTCTGCAGATGTGAGGCTGACAGTAGAGGCTTGCCCTTGGCCATCTGGTGTGGTGGCTGGAATACCGTCTGTGATGAGTCGGAAACCTCTTAAGCCGAATGCTGATCTTGCGCCAAATCCTCGAACAGATATTTGCACATCTTGTGCATAGTTGTTTCGATTTAAGGCAACCACCCCGGGCGCTCTTGACAACACATCTGACAAGTTAACTTGCGGTCCGCTGTTGCGAATGGTTTCTGTATCGATGGTGTAGATGGATGTGGGTGCGTCAAATTGTCGTTGTGTGAGGCGGCCACTTTGTACCAGGATATTGTCAGTGGGTTGTTCGGTTTGGGCGATGGCCCAAGCAGTGCTGACACTTGAAAGAAATGCAATCTGCCAAGAACATCTCAGATAGTGGAAGCTTGAAACTTTTGATAAATGCATGGATAAATTTATTTATCTGCCATCATCATTGATAGAAAGTTCCCTTGCAAAATGAGGGTTTTCTAATTCAATGGCGCGTCAGTGAATTTCGCTCACAATGTAGATATGAAACAAACTCATCAACCAGGGGCTTGGCCCTCGCCCTTATCTGCAACATTGTTGGCCCAAGCAGGCAGTAGCCTTATGTGGTCGCAGCCCATGGGCGACGACCTTTGGTGGGATGAGGTAAGGCCCAGTGAAGCCGGCAGAACGCTTGTGGTCAGTCGCCAACATGGTGATATTTTGAAAGCCCCATGGAGTGCCAAAAGTCAGGTGCATGAATATGGAGGTATCAGTTGGCTGGGGGTTGAGCTTCAGGGGCAAGCCATGTTGGTGTTTGTGAACAAAGCCGATCAACGCATTTACATCACCGAACCGATGGGCGAGCCTCAGCCCTTGAGTCCCGAATCGCCCGCTGGGCAGAGTCATCGCTATATCGAGATGATTGCAGTAGGCAATGAAATTTGGTGCATTCGCGAGGTTCACAAAGACGGCTGCGTAGTACGCGATTTGGTAGCCCTCTGCATGAAGGGCGATGGTTTAGGGCCATTGCGCAGCTTGGAAGCTTCATCGCACTTTTATGCACACCCAAGGCTTTCTGCTGATGGCCGCTATTTGTCTTGGATTGCATGGGAGCATCCTCAAATGCCTTGGGATGGTACAGAGGTTCGGGTGGCAGAAGTGTCAAACGGCCAATTGATTAATGTGCAGGTATTGGCAGGCGATCTGCAAACTTCATGTTTGTCGCCAGAGTGGGGGACCCACAACGAGCTTTATTTCATCTGCGACAAAAGTGGCTGGTGGAATCTTTGGCAAGTAGATTTAACTGGCAAGCAAACACAGCTCATTGATGAGGCAACAGAATGGGGCTTTCCTCTTTGGCAGTTGGGCATGCGAGCATTGTCGGTCTTGCCAGATGGGCAAGTGCTTTCGGTGCATGGCGCTGTGGACGCTAGAAAAATTGTTCGTGTTGATCCACAAACGCGTGCCATGCAAGACTTAGATTCAAGCTTGACCGATTTCAAGCCATCGCTGAGTGCTTCTGGTAGCAAGGCCTATGCAGTCGGTGCCAGTGCCAAAGTGGTTTCTCAACTGATTGAAATTGATTTGAAAAATTGGGAAGTGTCCAGCGTGATCACTTCAATCAAGGCGCCCATTGATGCAAGCTATTTTCCGAGTCCTCACGAAATGAGTGCAGTGCGAGCGGATGGCCGAAAAGTTTTTGCCATTTTGCATGCCGCTCACCATCCAAATTTTGAGTCCTCAGAAAAACCGCCTTTGATGGTGGTTGTGCATGGCGGACCCACCGCCAATTCATCGGCCACGCTTTCAATGAAATACGCCTATTTCACATCGCGCGGCATTTCTGTGGTGGATGTGAACTATGGCGGGTCTACTGGCTATGGTCGGCAATACCGAAATTTACTTCGCGGACAATGGGGTGTGGTCGATTTTGAGGACGTCTTGGCCATGGTTGAATCACTCATTGAACAGGGCGTTTGTGCGCCTGACAAAGTGGTCATTCGCGGTGGCAGTGCAGGCGGTTTTACTGTTTTGAATGCATTGGTGAACAGTCAACGATTTGCTGCAGGGGCTTCTTACTGTGGCGTGGCTGATTGCACCACGCTGGCCACCGACACACACGACTTTGAGTCGCGTTATTTGGACTCTATGATTGGCGCATATCCTGCAGAAAAAGATTTGTACATAGCCCGCTCTCCCATCACGCACGTGAACCAATTAAGTTCACCCTTAATTTTGTTTCAGGGTTTAGACGACAAGGTGGTTCCCCCTTCACAATCGGAAGCCTTTCGAGATGCTTGTGCTGCCAAAGGACTGAAGCACGCCTATGTGGCGTATGAAGGTGAGGGACACGGATTTAGGCAGGCTTCGACCATAGTGTCTTCGCTAGAAACTGAGCTGAAGTTTTATGGCGAAGTTCTGGGCTTTGTGCCGCAGATGTAGCCCTGGGTTTGAAGCCTATTCAATTTCTTTGACGTCGACCACAAAGTAATCGGTGTCGCCGAAGCAGGAGGACGGTAGCCCTTTGTGTTGTTCATAGTTCAAGGTAACTCGTTTGCCTGCTGCCGCACTCACTTTTTGGGCAATGGCTTCATCGCGAACCGTGAACAGAAATTTTTCGGGCGCGGCGCCTGGCATGGCCACCAAGGAGAGCTCGCCTTCCCATGTTTTGCAAATCCAACCCTTGTTGGAGACCTTTTGAAGGAAACCTGCGCGTTCACCACTTGAGTAGCTCCAGCTGAGTGCGATGTAAATATACAGAACGAACAAGGCAATGGCACTCACCAACAGAATGATGAGTGATTTGAAAATTTTGGGGGCGTTAGGTGTGGTCATTGCTTCATTTTAGAGGAGGATGCTTGGACTTTCTAAGTCTTCTTGGGCACGGATTTGAAATGAGCCATTGTGGTGAACTGATGTGTCAGAACGATGAGGGAAATAATGGTACTCTGTTCGCAATTAATTGTGATCTGACCCCAATTGTTTAATTGAATCATGAAAAAAACTGACTTAACACCGTTTCAGGTATGGGGCATATTGGGTGGCGGTGCCATCATGCTGAGTTTGGCCATGGGCATGCGGCAAAGTTTTGGTTTGTTGCAACCGCACATGATTCGTGACATTGGCATCACGGCAGCTGATTTTTCATTGGCCATCGCATTGCAAAATATTGTCTGGGGTGCAACGCAACCCGTTGTGGGTATTTGGGCGGATAAATATGGCACACGGCCCGTGGCTCTTTTGGGCGTCCTAATTTACATCATCGGATTGGTATTTTTAAGATTTGCCGATGCCACATGGATGGTTACAGTAGGCATCGGGTTTTGTGTAGGCATCGCCTTGTCGTGTACAGCTTCCAGCATTGCCATGAACATCACAGCTCGCACTGTGAGCGCCACCAAACGAGGGGCCGCCATGGGCGCGGTGTCTGCCGTTGGCTCACTTGGTTTGACCATTG
>CANNNB010000172.1 GCA_947505995.1 Comamonadaceae bacterium | reverse complement strand
GAGCGTCGACTACCGTGACATTGGGAAAGGTTTGTGTGAGGATGGTTTTTTGTAAATCGCGTTGCAGTTTGGCTTGGGCATTGAGTTGCCACGCGGCGATATTCAAGCCAATGAACTGCGCTAAAACCAACAATGCAAGACTCCAGCGAGCGGCTTGCCAAGCGGGGCTCTTGGCAAAAGTTTGCCAAATGCGATTGGCTTTTTGAAGCCAGCGTGCAGAGCCGTGCGCTGCAAATTCAAACTGAGCCAAATCCCAATTGGAGGCTGCAGCTTGTGCGTAGCGTTGTAAAGCCGTGACCACTTCAACACGCCAGGTGGCCAAGCGGCCCGTTGTGTCTGTTTGATGAAAGCTTTGCAATTGGCGCAAAGCTTTTTGTGCAAGTTCAGCCACTGCAGGTTCTGCTTGAATTAGGACATTGGCAGGGAGTTCTTTTGTGCTGGTGGCAGACTTTAGTTTTTCGATCCAAAAATTCACGCCAGCTTGAAGAGGCAAGCGCCAGGCGCCTTGCGCATCGCTAACCCACAACCATGCATTTTCTGGTGTGCCGCTCACCCAAGCAGTTACCACGCCAGGCAGATGGCTAGGCGCCCACTCTGGCACGATGCGATGAACCACATGGCCCATGGCTTGCAGATGCGACAAATGCTGCTTCAGCCAAGACTTGTTGCAAGCGGCTACCCATGCTGAGGCATTGCTTTCCCATTCGGGTTGCAAAGACAAATGCAAGAGCTCTGGGTCATCTAACAAGGGCTCTTCCATCAAACTTTGCAGTGCAGCGACCATACGGCTCGGTTGTCTTTGAAGGCCTGCGGGCAAAGTCACGCGGTGCCAAGAGATGGCTTCAGCGGGTACGATGGCCCAAATTTCTTTGTCGCGCGCGCCAGCCGTTTGGGTCGACAAGACAGTGTG
Organism: Comamonadaceae bacterium; assembly: GCA_947505995.1. The sequence goes on along the minus strand of CANNNB010000172.1, from coordinate 4,407 downwards.
CGGGTAGGCTGCACCGTTTTCAGAGCGAAACGGCAACGTGAAAATTTGAGTACTCATGGCTGACTTGATTGTAGAAGCGACTCACCATTAGAGGGGGGGAGTATTCCAGCAATTTTTTGACGCCAAACAAAAGTGACGTTGCCAGCATCTCGAAAAATCAGTGCAGTTTCCTCTTGCGTGCGATCTTCCATGCGCAAACGCCCCCAAACTTCAAAATAACGCGACCCCACGGAGTGCCAACGCCCCTCCAGTGATTTGCCGCCCAAAGCCTTGCTGGCGTCCGCTAAGTTGCTGAAGTGCGCTCTAGCGCGTTGCTGAACAAACTTTTGCGCAACGGCAAGATCTAAACCCGGTATCGTGGCGTAAATGACCTCAGCGCTAGCCGTATTCAGATTGACGGGGGTGGTTTGCGGCAAGATAGTCACAAAGGGGGCTAATCTTTGTAAGCTTTCTTGGCTAAGCCCAAGCCACTGCAATTGTGTGATTTGCTGGGGCAACAAGGCTGCTTGGCTGACCATGCCAACGGGGGCTTGCCCTATTTCAGATTTTGCCAAGCGGGCTGATTGGGCTGCAGTTTTCCATCCTTGAGCCAGCCTTTCCAATTCAGAGCGGGGCAAATGCAAGACATTGAAAAGCCGAACAAGGGCAACTTGCATCGGTTCATTCATTTGAGTGCCAACTTTGCCGTCGTTTGCCTCAAACCAATTTGTCAAATTGATGCGGCTCTGTGCGTCGGTGATTTGGCCCGACAAAAAGACTTCAGGGTCGCCCTCGCGCAGCTGCTGATCTTGTGCCAAAAATGTCGACAGTTTGGCCTCCTTCAAGGGCAATGCCCAAGGCTCAGCCAAATGGTCTGCACTGCTGCTGGCGCCGCCTGTATTGGCTGTATTTCCTGCCACCCCCGCCAAGGCATCTTCTCGCAAGATCAGCCTAGACCAATCTAAAGCCCCATTTAAAAGCCAAGATGACTGAACCCTGTGCCGTTCTGCACTTTCTACTTCCACATGCCGCCATTGCTGCCACAGCGCCACACTGGCCAGGGTGGCCACTAAGGTGACAACCAGCATGGCACTGATCAAAGCGGCGCCGCTTTGAGCTTTAGGGCTTGTGGGCGTGTGCAACATGCTCATTGCTTTGCCACCGTGAAAGTGGGCCGCACCCAATCCAATGTCAATTTGCCTTGCACCAGCGCGTTCTCAGTCAAATCAATGACCACGCGAATACCTTCAGGCAAGTTAGCCGAGTTGCTTGATTGATTGGTACCAGCGGTGTTGGCGGCGCTTGAGAGAGGGTTGCTCCAAGCACCGTCGCGGTGGTAATAAATTTGCCAACTGCGAATGGCATGAACCAAGACTTCATGCGCATTGTTGGGCATGGGGTTGCCTGCCGATTCGCCCCATACCTGCGCTTGAGTCCAGGCTTGTGCCCAAGCATCGCGCTGGGTAAGTGGGGCCGATTGCCAACGTGTCCATTGGCCATTGCCAAGGGTCCACGCCACCACCTGCATGCCTGCTTGTGGGTCTTGTGAATGCTGCCGTGTGATGCGCAGCACACGCCCGTCCCAGTCGAGTGCTGGGGTGTTTTGCAAAGTCACCATGTTGTCAAGATCGGTGCGCCATTGCGCCAAACCGACTTGCCATGTTTGGCTGGCATCGCTGCGTGTTTGCAATGCCACTTGCGCTTTGGACATGCCATCCAAGCCGCGCCAAGAAATGAGGGCCATGAGCGCTAAAATGGCGCTGGCCACCAGTACTTCTATCAAAGTAAAACCAGCAATGGCTTTGAGCTTAGGTGCATTGAACTTCGAATGCTTGCTTGACATCAATAGCGCCCCATGACCGTCGAGAGTTGAAGCAGGGGCGTGCTGTCTAAACCATTGCCTTGAACAACCCGTGCGTCGACCCTCCTGAAATTGGGATTGGGTGTGACTTGCACCGACAAATTCACTTGCAAATCTAAACCGGCTTGTAGGCAGGTAGCGCTGCTTTCGCCAACGGGTGGTACTTGCCTAGACAAGCGCAAACGACTGAACTCGTTTTCAGCACAAATTTGCGCCAACCATTGTGTGGATTGGCGCGAAGCATTTCTGCTCAGTGCATCGGTAGAGCGCAAACCCGCCATGAGCGCAATGGCCACAATGCCCAAAGCGACCAACACTTCTATGAGGGTAAAGCCTTGACTCGTTTGTGACCTTAGTCGCAAAGGGGCAGAAGGGAAATTCACGGCGCTGCTCGCTTGACTGAAAAGGGTCTAAGCCCATCGGTGCTAACCCAAAGCTGCAAATCTTTCAAACGAAGTGCCACGCTTTGAGGGCCGATGATGGGGTCGGGGCCTAAGACCACCAAAGCGTTGGAGGCCACTTGAATTTGCGGCGACAGCCATTGATCAGACAGTGTTTGGGGTGGCAAACCTTCAAAGACAAAAGCGCTTGGGCTGCCGCTGTTGTTGAGTGGTTGGGGGTGCCATTTGACGGGCACACCGCTGGCTCTGGACCTGGCTCTTGCCGATTCAAACAGGGCCGCCAAACGCTCTGCATCTCGCTCTAGCACGGTGTTAGCAGAGTCGCGCAAACTGAAGCTGACTGCGGCAGTGCTTATGGCAATCAGCGCAATGACCACCAGCAATTCAATTAAGGTGAAGCCATGTGAGGCACGCATCTGAATTTATTGCCAGCTGCCAATGTCGGCATTCACGCCTTCACCGCCCGATTGACCATCTGCGCCCCACGACATGACGTCGACCTCGCCCTTCAGGCCAGGATTGAGGTATTGATAAGGCCTGCCCCAAGGATCGGCAGGTAATTTGTCTAAGTAGCTTTTCCAATTGTTGGGCACGGGCTCGGCTGAAGGCCTGGCCACCAAAGCTTGCAAACCTTGCTCGGCAGTTGGAAAGCGCTGGTTGTCGAGCTTGTAGAGTTTCAGGGCCTGGGCCAAATTGCCCACGTCGGTTCGCGCTGCTGTGACGCGAGCATCGTCGGCACGGCCTAAAACACTGGGCACCACCAAGGCCGCCAAGATGCCAATGATGGCCAGAACCACCATCAACTCAATCAAAGTGAAGCCGCGCTGTTTTCTAGCGAGGCTGTGTTTCGGTGGCGTGGTGGTGTTCAAAGTTTGAACATCGGAGGTTGAATTTGGGTTTTCTAATTTCATTGCAAAAATGCTCTCTGCTTTTTCTCACACTTCTCCATCATAATCCTGTCATGTTACAAGTCATTCAAGGCCCCTCCAAATCCTATTGGCCCGCGCTTTGCGCGTTGGGGCTTGGGGCTTTGGTCGCCTACACTGCCGTCGTCTGGGTTTTACAAATTCAAAGCATTTCTGTGCCCCCTTCGGCGGTGCCCAATGCCTCGCAAGTTTCGGCCTTTCAATCGGCTCAAAATGCCATTCAAAGCAGTCATGTGGCTGCTGCCTTAGGGGCGCGTAAAGCCACAGAAAGCCAGTCTGTTGCCAATGCTGGTGCGGCTTCAGACCATCAATGGTCTTTGTTGGGTGTGGTGGCCGGCGCTTCTGGTCGTGGCAGTGCTTTGTTGGCGGTAGATGGCCAGCCGCCCAAGGCCTACTTGCCTGGCCAAACTGTGGCGCCAGGTTGGGTTTTGCATTCCGTGGGGCACAGGCTCGCTCGATTGGCGCCTAGCCAACAAGACACACCCACTGTAACTTTGGAACTGCCCAAAGCCGAAAACTAAGCCATCGCGGTTAGAAAATAAGCCCTTTTTCCTGCTGAATTTAAGCAGACTGCTGCAAGAACATTCTGTAGACCGGATTGAGTGTTTCTTCCACCCAAGGGTAGCCCAAAGTGCTCAAGAATTTATCGAAAGCCTTGTCGTCTTTTTCAGGCACTTGCAAGCCCACCAAAATGCGGCCGTAATCAGCCCCTTGGTTGCGATAGTGAAACAGGCTAATGTTCCAGCCTGGGCGCATCAGGTTCAAGAATTTGAGCAAAGCGCCGGGACGCTCTGGGAAAACAAAGCGCATCAGGCGTTCGTTTTTCGCCAAACTGGTGTGCCCACCCACCATGTGCCTAATGTGTTCTTTGGCCAATTCATCTTGCGTCAAGTCCAAGTTTTGAAAACCGTGTTTTTTGAAGTTGTTGGAAATCTTGGTGCTCTCGCCCGCCCCTTGTGTGGTGAGGCCCACAAACACATGTGCTTTGGCAGCATCGCTGATGCGGTAGTTAAATTCCGTCACATTGCGAGGGCCGCCTGGTAAATTTCCTATGAGCTCGCAAAAACGTTTGAAGCTACCGCGCTCTTCAGGCATAGTGACTGCAAAAATGGCTTCGCGTTCTTCGCCAACTTCTGCGCGCTCCGCCACAAAGCGCAAGCGGTCAAAGTTCATGTTGGCGCCACATAAAATAGCCGCGTAGGTTTCGCCTTTGGTTTTGTGTTTGGCCACATACTGCTTG
>CANNNB010000171.1 GCA_947505995.1 Comamonadaceae bacterium | reverse complement strand
CATCGGCTTGCAGTGCCAAGGCTTCTTGGTTTAACAACTCCGCAAAGGCCATGGCCATCTTTACTTTGTCGCCATAAAAACGATCGGCCACCGTGTCCACAATGGTCATCGGGCCAGGCAATGTGAATTTTAATGTTTTCTTGGTGTGCGCTCTTGCCAATTGAGCTTCAAAAGCATGCACACGGCCTTTCAATCGCAAGGGTGCAACCACTTGCGGCACTTGCGCATCGTAGCGATTGTTGCGAATGCCCATCGTCACTTTGTTTTCAAAGTCGATGCCTTCAACTTGCTCTAGAAAACCATGCACAAAGTGTTGGCGTGATTGCTCACCGTCACCAATGACATCAAGGCCTGCGTCTTCTTGCGCCTTGATCCACAGCAGTGTGGCGTCGGCCTTGGCTTGCTTCAGACTGTCGCCCTCTGCCATCCATTTGGGCCAAAGCTTGTTGGTTTCAGCCAACCATTCTGGCTTGGGCAGGCTGCCTGCAATTGCGGTTTCAAACATGGGCGTACTCCTGAGATATTGAGGATTTCAAATTAAATTCTTGGGCCAACAATGCATACGAATGCGCTTGCGCCTTGCCGTCATACGTCCAAGTAATGATGGCCATTTCATCGAGTTCAAGCCGTGTTGCCACCGCTCTTAATTTGTCAGCCACTGTTTTGGCACTGCCAACAAATGCATTGGCCTTCAGTGCCTGAAGCGCCATTTGTTCAGATGGCGAAAAGTCCCGATCGGCCTGATCTGGGGGCAACATAGGGCCAATGCGGCCTAGATTTCGATCCATGCGCCACCGCGCACGGCTTTTGAAAAGATGCCAAGCTTCTTCGTCGGTATCGGCTGCCAAGGCCCAAACACAAAGGGATGCCTTGGGTCGATCTAAACCTGCGCTAGCTTTGAATGTATCGCGGTAAATTTGCAAGGCCTGATCAGCGCCCTGGCCATCTGTAATGAACCAAGCGAATGCATAGGGCAGACCCAAATGAGCAGCCAATTGAGCACCATAGTCTGAGCTGCCCAACATCCAAACATCTGGCGATGTCGCCGACTGCGGGTATGCAAACACACCATGACCAGGATGCCCGGGTGGTAATGGCTGACCTTTGACCCAAGCCTGAAGCTCCATCACTTGCTGAGGGAAGTTTTCACTTGCATAGCGATCAGGATTTAACAATTGTGCCGTTTTGCCGTCGCTACCGGGTGCACGACCCACGCCCAAATCAATTCGCCCTGGGGCCAGCGCATCGAGAACCCTGAACTGCTCAGCCACCTTCAAGGCGGCATAGTGGGGCAACATGACACCCGCACTGCCAATTCGAATTTTGCTAGTTTGAGTGGCAATGGCTGCCATTAAGATTTCGGGGGCAGTGCCCACAATGCTGGGATGAGCGTGATGTTCGCTGACCCAAAAACGCGAATAACCCAAACGCTCGGCATGAATGGCCAGGGCCAGCGTTTGGCGGATGGCGTCGTCTTGCCCTTGGCCAGACGTGGCAACCGATTGGTCAAGTACGGACAGTTTCAGGCCCATGTTTCAGTCTCTTGCGATATCAAACAATAATTCATCAAACTTTGGCCATTTCTGCTTCTTGCAATGCACGCCACATGACTTTACCACTGCCGCTTTTTGGCAATACCTCAACGAACTCCACCACACGAGGCACTTTGTATACCGCCATCGTATCTCTACACCAGTCAATGATGTCTTTTTCACTCACTAGGCCCTTGTGGGTGCTGCGCAACACCACCACGGCCTTGACCGACTCACCGCGGTATGCGTCCTTGGTAGAAATAATGCAGGCCTCTTGTATGGCTGGATGCTTGAACATCAAAGCCTCCACTTCTGCGGGCCAAACCTTGAAGCCGCTGGCATTGATCATGCGTTTCAATCGGTCGGTCATGAAGAAATAACCTTCTTCATCAATTCGGCCCATGTCTCCGGAGCGAAAGAAAGATTTGCCATCACGCTCAAAAAATGCGCTTGCAGTGGCCTCAGGTCGCTTCCAATAGCCTTTGAAAATTTGCGGTCCCGCCATCACAATTTCACCCGACTCACCTTGGGGCAACTCTTTCAAAGTTTCTGGATCGACCACGCGCGCGTCCACGCTCATGAACGGAATTCCCAAACATTGTTTCTTGGGTGCATCGGGCGGGTTGGAGTGTGAAGGTGCGGCAGTTTCTGTCAAGCCATAGCCTTCAATGTAGCGAAGATCAAATTGATCTAAAAGTCGCTGCGCGACAGCTTCAGGCATAGCGGCACCGCCCCCGCCAATATTTTGCAAACTGCTCAAATCAAATTGCGCCAAATTGGCGCTGCCCAATAAATCGATGACCATGGTGGGAATATTGGTCCAGTGCGTGACCTTCCATTTTGAAATCAGTCGTCCTGCCAAATCTCTGTCCCATCGCGGCATCAAAATGAGGGTAGCTCCCATGAAAATGGTGGCGTGCATCACACTGACCATGCCCGTGATGTGAAACATAGGCACCACACACAAACATTTGTTTTCAGGGGTGCCATTGGCCCACAAGCCACTTGACATGGCGTTGTGCATGATGGTTCCATGCGTGTGCATGCAACCTTTTGGCAAACCAGTTGTGCCGCTGGTGTAAGGCAGCACCGCCAAATCTTCCGATTGAGCCGTAACAGGGCCGAGTACTGCGTCTCCTTGCAATGCAGATGTCCATGCGTGCACTTGTCCGTCCACAAGCGAAGGCAGATCAGACACTGTGCTTAACCAATCACGCCAAGCTGCAGGCAGTTCATCAGGACCGATATTGACAGCATCAAACGCATCTGTGAATTGCGTGACCAACATGTGCTGAAGTCGCTGATTTTTTTCCAAGGCATTGCTGGCAGCAGCCAATTCTGGTGCAAGGTCAGCTGTGGTGACTGCCACTTTGGTGTCGGGGTCCAAAATGTAATGCTTCAATTCTTCCATGCGGTTCATTGGGTTGACAGGCACCACGACAGCATCAAGACGCAAAATTGCAAAATGTGTGACGACCAGCTGGGGGCAGTTCTGCATGTCCAAAACCACGCGATCACCTTTTTGTACACCCATATTGCGCAAGGCTGAAGCAATTTTTTCGGCTTCAAGTTGCAACTGTGCATAAGTCCATGTTCTACCCATGAACACCAAGGCCACTTTTTGAGGGTAGCGTAAAGCACTTACTTGCAAATTCATCCACAAAGATGTTTGCGGCGCTGTCAATTGATAAGGCAATCTAGTAGGCCAAAAAGCATGGTGGGCGGGCATTCAGTGTGTCTCCAACAGAATACGAAACAGGTCGATGAATTGTTCTTGGTTTGGCTATCGTGCATTTTGCACAATAGATCCTAATCGGGTATCTGGAGATGGAACATCCCCAGAGTCCCTAAGGAGACGGCCTTGGGCGGGGTTTTACTTGGCGCAATTGAAAGTTAATGTATGCATTTGCAAGTTGGTATGCAGTCAATTCACGCTAAATTCAAGTTTTCCAATGAAGACAAGCATGGCCTCTCACTCCACCCCCGCTTGCTGCGGCACCAGCAAAGCCGCTGAGCTACTTCAGTTGTCGGTCGGCACTGTCCAAAGCTTGGTTGACAAGAGAATCCTTCATGCCTGGGTCACCCAAGGGGGGCACAGGCGTATTTCGCTCGAGTCAATTCAAAATTACCAAATGCAGCAGCAAAAATTGCCCGCTGTTGAACGACTGATGAACGCTAGACTTCGTGTCATGGTGGTCGACGACGATGCCATCTCTAGGCATCTTTTGCAAGACACATGCCTATCTGTTCACCCACAAATTGACTGCTGCGCAATGTCCTCCGCCATTGATGCATTGCTTCATTTACCCGTGTTCAATCCTCACGTCATGCTGATTGATTTGCTCATGCCCAAAGTAGATGGCTGGGAGTTGGTCAAGCGGATTCAACAGCAAAAAGATTTCGCTAAGCTTCAAATCTTAACTCTCTCCGCGCTGAGCAAGGACGAACTACAAAACCGAGGCGGACCACCCCAAGGCGCACAATTTATTTCCAAACCTGTAGATTTAGGTTGGCTGCGTGGGTATTTGTTGGGCTTGCTTGCGCCTCAGGCTTGGGCTTAGGTCAACAAGAAAACCTTGTAAGCCAGCTATGGGAATATAAACAAGCAGCAATTAAAAATTATTTTTCAAACCGATATTTCAGCTGAAAACTCACTGCGCCATACAGCCTGTCTTTCAAGGGAGGCACCAACATCACATTCATGCCCAATTGCTGAGATTCCCAGCTCATCACGGGCAACACAGCTGGAAACCAACCGCCGTCAAAGGCCTTGGGGTAGCCATTGAACACTCCGCCTACTACGCCGAATTTAAAGTTACCCGATCGCCAGGGTTGGTAGTATGTACCCAGATAGTTGGAATGCGCGTTGTTGCTGTTGATAAAGCGACCCGCCGTCAAAGCCAAGGTATCGTCTATTTGGTATTCAATACCCAAGCCAGGATTGGCATTGCGCAAACCTTTGTTGCTGTCAAAATGAGCCGAGTAAAACCCAGCGTTAAGCCAGACCTTCGTAAGGTCAAGCTCAGCATGGGCAGAACCACATGCCAACAAACCCAAGAGTACAAATTTTGGCAATGACGTGCTAAGTGGCCGATTGTCGTGGTGCTTGACGAATGGGATCCATGAGAAAAAATGATTCAATTTAGGCACGTTGATCATGAGTCAGTTGATAAGTCATCGTTTATTCAGTGGAAGGCCAGCTTACCTGAACTTTTAAACCGTCCAATTCTGGCCCTCGGCTGAGGTCTATTTGCAATTCACAAAGTCGTGCAATTCGTTTCACAATAGACCACCCTAAGCCACAGCCAGTCGAGTCGTCGCCCAAAACTCTGAAAAAGCGATCGCCCAGTCTTTGCATATCTGCGTCAGACATGCCTGGGCCACTGTCTTCTATGATTAAACTTGGCGTGGGCGATACAACCCAGCTCACTTTGATGCTGGCACCCAACGGGCTGTACCTGCTTGCGTTGTCTACCAAGTTGCGAATAATGACAGCCAGCCACTCAGGGTTGACTTTTAATTTCAAACTGTCTGGAGCATCAAAACTGAGTTTTTGTTTTTTCTGAAGCCATTCTTGACCTGTCTCTGCGAGTTGAAGTCGCGTAGCGGCTACAACGTCGATGGCGTGGATATCGGTTGAAGTGTGATTGATTGCGAAAGCGTCTAGCCTGGACAGATCGAGCATCTGAGAAATCAGACGCGTAGCTCGATCGCAGCTATGCAGCAAAGCATTCAGTGCATTTTTTTGAGCCTCTGGCTGCGTTGCGCCAATCGCGACTTGAGCCTGTATTCGAATAGCAGCAATAGGTGTTCTCAATTCATGGGCGGCGTCTGAT
>CANNNB010000170.1 GCA_947505995.1 Comamonadaceae bacterium | reverse complement strand
GGATGCGTTTTTTATCTTAGATGAACTGATTAAAACAGGTAGTCCAATTGTTAACACGTGATAATATAGTTGCATTCAAAATTTTGCAGGCATTTGACCAAGGGTAAGCGTGTTGCCTAAGGTGTCATCTTGACTAAGACCTCGCGGCCCAAGTCCGGATGATCGGTAAAGAAACCATCCATGCCAGCTTCAATGAACACGCGCAATTGAGCTGCCATATCACCGTGCGCTGTGGGGCCCGAACCGCGGGCTAGCTCTGCAGGCAAGAACTGGCTCTCGGCGCGGAACGTCCAGCCATGTATTGGCATGTCACGTGCATGGGCCTCACGTATCAATGCCGTTGGTGACAGCAAGCTTCGGCCGTCGCTGGGCACAATGAGCTGCGTGTGTGCGCCGATGCCATCGACATGGCCCTTGAGAAAGTCTAGGCCCGGCGAACGTGCCAGATCTTGATAACTGCGCGTGTCGCCAGCCAACTGAAAATCGTACGGCTGCCCACCAGCGCTAAGAAGTTGTACCAGTCGCATGTTCGTCTTGCTTCGCAGGTACTGAAGATTGTTAACTTCGAAGGACTGAATAAATACCGGCGCTTCTCGGTTGTTGCCATAGGCAGTGTGCAACTGCGCCAAAAGCAGGTCTTCCATGCGTGGCAAGCCTGTGGTGTCGGTGAAGCTCTTGAAGTAGCTAGGATGCTTAGTCTCGGGATAAATGCCTATCGTGCGGCCCAATTCCTTGCTACGAAGCTGGGCTAGCGCTATGACCTCGGCAAGCGTGGGAATGGGATAGCGATCGTTGAAAGCATTGTTGGCCTGGCGCAAATCGCGCAAGCGTTCCTGCGCGCGCACATCGGCCCTGAGCTCGGCGGCTGTGAAGTCTTCAGCGAACCAGCCACCCACAGGCTTACCGTCAAGCTTCTTGATCGAAAGCCGCTCGGCGTATTTCTCGAGTTGCCAGACATTGGTACTCGTATCGCTGCGATGAAGCTCAGGGCGCCCAACAGAATTGCGCTTAATGCTACGTCCGTCAGCCTCCAATTGCACCCTAGCGAGCATGGGTTCATGCCTTGCGTGCAACACACCATCCTTGCTAAGAACCAGATCGGGCTCGATGAAATCTGCGCCTTGATCAATGCCAAGCGCATAGGCCGCCAGCGTGTGTTCAGGCCGATAGCCTGAGGCACCTCGGTGCGAAATTAGAAGAGGGGCACGACCATCTAGCGTCTTCCAGCCAACGCTCTGCGCATGAAGGGTGTCAAAGCCAAACAATGCAGGTACGGCAGCCAAAAGCGAGCGGCGCTTCAATAATCCGGGTATCACAGCAAGCCCCCTCATCTTTCCATTTTTAATTTGTGGTGTCGTGTTATTTGAATCGCAGAAGAATCAAAAAGTAAGCCAGATTGTTGCCTACTTGCTTTTTTCTACTGCAAGTTGAATGGCTCGAATGATGCGTTCATGCGCCCCACAACGGCACAGATGTTTTTCTAGTGCCTGACAAATCTGCGCCCGCGTTGGATCTGGGGTGTGTTGTAACAATGCGCTTGCGCTGATCAAGATGCCACTCAGGCAATAGCCGCACTGCCCTGCGTTCTCTTCCAAAAATGCTTGCTGCAAAGCGTGGGGTTTTTCTGCTGTACCCAAGCCCTCGAGGGTGGTCACCGCATGACCATTCACCGACCAAAGCGGCAGATTGCAGGACGTTTGGGGGCGACCATCTACCAGCACCATGCAGGCACCGCACTCGCCTTCACCACAACCCAGTTTGGGCCCCGAGAGGCCTAACTCATTGCGCAAATAACTGAGCAAAGGGGTTTTGTCCGGCGCGGAAAGTTCGATGTTTTTGGCGTTGATCGTGATCATGGTCTGGCTAGGCTTTTGTCAGTTGGGTGCGTTCAGCGCCTGAAGGATGTGGTCTTGGGACAAGGGCAAATGGCGAACACGAACTTCCAGTGCATCAAACAAGGCATTGCCCAAAGCGGCAGCCACGGGCCCTTGGACCGATTCGCCAGCACCCAGTGACGGTTGCTCGGGCTGGTCAAGGACATGAATTTTCAACTCAGGCACTTCACTGAAACGCAAGATTGGATAGTCGGCCCAGCTTTGGGTTGTGATGCGCGTACGGTCAAACTGAACCGCCTCTTTCAGAGCCCAACTCATACCTTGCAAAGCGCCACCTTCGGTCTGGTTGATGACACCGTCTAGGTCAACCACACGGCCCACATCAACGGCCACGTCGAGTTGCAGCACACGCATTGTTTCGCCTGCCTGAACCCGAGCTAGAACAGCGCACCATGCGGAGGTGTTTTTGTAGCGAGCCCAGGCCACCCCATGGCCAATACCTTCGGCTTTTGGCAGGTGCCACCAATTACTGCGATCAACAACCGCATTCAGAACGGCCAGGCTTCTGGCGTCCTGCATGTGCAGTTTGCGAAACTGCAAAGGGTCTTGGCCGCTGGCATGGGCCAACTCGTCCATGAAAGACTCGATGGCGAACACATTGGCAAACGCCCCCAGTGCCCGCATTGCTGAGGTTCGAATGGGCATGACGGTCAGTCGGTGGTTCACCACGTGCGTGTTATCGAATGAGTAGCCAGGAATGGCATTGCGGTCGGAACCGCCCCCTGCTGCAAGTGGCGGGTTGATGGCCAAAGGCATGGGCTGCCCCTGTGCGCGCTGCGAAGCCCCAAGCAAGGTCGGAATTAAAGAGCGACCAGGCCGAGAACTGTAACCATTGGCCCACAACTCGTGATGCCAGTGGCTAATTTGGCCATGTTCGTTTATGCGAGCCCTGAGTGACACAAGGTGGGCACTGCCCAGGGGTGCTTGCGAAAGCTCATCTGCGCGTGACCATACGACGCGCACAGGATGGCCGGGCTGGTTCATGGCCAAAAGGGCCGCGTCAAACGCCACATCGTCGGCACCGTTGTGACCATAACAACCGGCCCCCTCAACATGGCGCATGACTATGGACTGTTTGTCTAGTCCTAATGCTTTTGTGAGGTCATCGCGCAAATTCTGGATACCCTGGCTGTGGGTCCAGACCTGCAGGGTCTGACCGTCCCATTGGGCAAGTGCACAACAAAGACCAATCGAGGCATGGGCAATGTAGGGCTTGAAGTATTCGCGCGAAAGGCTCACACCATCTTCGTCAGCCGCGAGAGTCTGCCCTTTTTGAAGGGTGTAGGTTGTTTCATGCGGTGCATTGCGCAGGAAATCGGCCAAGTTGTGCATGTCTGGCAAAGAAGCTGACTCACGCCAAGCAACCTGATCTTGCAGTTGGCTTAGCGCAGCATCAGCCTCACGCTCAGTTGTTGCCACAACGCCAATAAAGCGGTCATCCACCACAAGATGGGTGGACGAGGCTGACCCAGTATCAAACACATTAACAAGCACAGGTTGATCGGGATTGACCAATTGGGCCGTCACCGATGGCGCGCGCAGAACTCGCCCATGCCGCATGCCCGGCAAACGCAGATCGTGGATGAATCTGGGCTGACCCATGATCTTTTCAAAAAGATCAATGCGACGAACTTTGCCGTGGCCATGCAGCTTGAGTTCTGCAACGGGTTTGGGCTTGGCCAGGCCCTCGTATTCCCGATGTAGGCTGATGTTTTTAAGCCAATCCCAATAATCTCCCAGATTGCGCCCTTGGGTATCAGTGAAGCGCCCTTGCTTGATGCATAAATTTTCTGCTGGCACAGCATGGTGTTTTGCCGCTTCCTGAAGGGCCAGAAAACGCACTTCGGCACAGGCGTGACGAATGGCCGATCCGGAATCTTGGACTGAAATGCTGCTGCTGGTCATTCCCTCGTCGGGCCCTTCCAAGGTGCTGGCACTCACAATGTGCACCTGATCCAAACTTAGATCTAGTTCATCTGCAGCGATGATGGACAAAGCCGTCAGAATACCTTGCCCCAATTCCACCTTCCCCGTGAACAATCGCAAGCGGCCGGGCTGAGAGAAATCAAGCCACTGCGCAAGTTGGCGGTTGGTGTGCAAATTACCCGGCAAGACCGGACGACCATCGTTGCGGTCAACTGTAAAACCTCGTGGAACCGCTACAGTCATTGAACGCGTCCGATGCGCTGAATGGTGACAGATGTGCGGGCCAGATCGGTCTTCCAAAATGCCTCAAGCTCGCTACCGTCTAAGTATGCAATCTCACCCGCGGAGCTTTTGCTAACCGTATCAATGAACTGGTTGTCTTGAGATGCAGCACGCAAGGCTCTGCGCAAAGTGGCCAGAACTTCTGTGGGCGTACCTGATGGGGCAAACAAACCAGTCCAAGGTACAAAATCAATAGGCACCCCCAATTCAGACAGGGTGGGCACGTCTGGTGCTTGAGCCCAGCGCTTGTTGCCATACATGGCCAAATAGCGCAGGCGACCGCTTTGAACGTGGGGTAAGGCGAGTGTGCGAACGGGGATGTTGAAATCTACTTGGCCCCCCATTAAGGCCGTCAACATGGGGGCCCCACCCGCGTATGGAATGTGACGTGCATCGGTTTGCGTGGCAGCCAGCAGCATCTCAGCGGGAAAGTGGCTGATGCCATAGTTGCCGCTAGACGAATAAGTCAAGCCTTTAGGATTTGCTCGCATGGCGGCCACAAAATCTTGATACGTTTTGTAGGGGCTGTCGGCACGCACCACCAAGCTCACCACATCCACCGTGACACGCGCTACAGGGACGAATTGGTCTAGAGTGAATGGTGGTTTTTGACCATTGAGAATCGCCTGTTCGGGAACACTGGCAACACTGGAAAGGGTGTACATCAGCGTGTAGCCGTCTGGGTTGGAGCTGGCGACAGCTGCGGCACCAATGGCGCCCGAGGCACCTGGGCGGTTTACGATTAAAACTGGCTGGCCCAGTGCTTTATCAAGAGAAGCTTTAAGAGCTCGGGCCGACAAATCAGCAATTCCGCCTGCAGGGAAAGGCACGATCAAGGTGACTGGTTTTTGAGGGTATGCCCCCTGCGCCCAAGCTACCGATGACAACACGAGGGCCATCAGTATGGAAAGCCCTTTGGAAAAATTCTTTAACATGCTACGTCTCCTTGTAAAAACGATCCAATTTTAATCTTCTACTTCGCTTCCGCGATCAAAATCTTTCAGTAACGCATAACGTTGATTTCTTTGCTCTTGAACCATGCGAATAACGCGCTTCATTGGAACACCCACCAAAGCAAGCGCATGAGTGGCCAACATCAATGAGCCTTCTATCGTTTCGGGCACTACTTCTGCTGCGCCTGCTGCTTGCAGTTTCTCCAAGTCCAAATCGTCTTGTGTTCTGACAATGACCGGCACTTGTGGGGCATGCTCTTTGGTCAGCGCAAGCACACGCATTGCAGATGCATTTTCTAAATAAGTCACCACCACGGCACTGGCTC
>CANNNB010000169.1 GCA_947505995.1 Comamonadaceae bacterium | reverse complement strand
TCTGGCTGCAAGTTCATGCTGCGTTCGTACTCGGCCATGGCTTCGGGCTCAATGAAAGAAGTGCCGTGCGAGCCCCAACCACCCAGCTTGGCATGCAAGTAATGCAATACGTTGCCGCCAATCATTTTCTCAGGCAAGGGACTAGGCTGAATGAGATGAAACCAGTGATAGTAGGCGCGTGCAAAATCCATGTCGGTTCGGTTGTACATATCAAGTGTGGGCGCAATGTCTAGCACACACAATTTCAAGACCCGTGTAGGAAAATCAAGCGCCAAGCGATGCGCAACTCGCCCGCCTCTATCGTGGCCGCACAAAAAGAAAGTGTCCACGTTGAGTTGATCAAGCAAACCCACCACATCTTGCGCCATGGCGCGTTTGCTGTAGTTGCTGTGATCGGGCAAACCCGGCACATGCGAGGAATCGCCATAACCTCGCAAATCGGGCAAGACCAAGCGAAAGTCATTTTTGAGCGCTTGGGCTACCCGATGCCACATGACGTGTGTTTGCGGAAAGCCATGCAACAAAACCAAAAATGGTTTGTCCATTTGGTTGGCCCAATTGGCAGAGATGCGCGCGCAAACCACCACACCGTTCACATTGAACTGTCTTTTTTCAAACCCATCAAACCATGCGCTAGGTGTGTCTGATGACGTGGTGGTAGAAGTCATATTCATGACGCTATTTTGCGACTTGTTGGCCTACTTAGCAATCACTCTCTTGGCGTGCATTTTGTTAAAAAATATGAGTCAAAAGAATTCAGTTATCCCATTGGGGCAACGCCCACTACTTTGGCGTGCAGTACAAAAGTAATCACCGCCCACAGAGCCATGCCGCCAACCAAAGTGATGAGCGTCGCAAACAGATTTGGTCTTGGGGGTGCGTCTTCAGGCAAAGCAACTGGGTTCACATCTTCATTTGCATTGCCGTTGGCGAAAGCGAGTTGATTTTGCACTTTGTCACGTGCTCGAGCAGACTTGAAATTCAATACAGCCCAAAGTAAAAAAGCACCAAACAAAATGACATCGGCCAAATTACCGTTGGCCAGCAGGTGCGACAAAGCCCAAACCTTGACCGACAAAACCATGGGGTGCCCCAAACGCATTTTGAAATGATTGCGAGGAACGTAGGCAGCAAACATGAGAATGCTTGCAAGCAACATCAAGAGCAAACTAATGTGTTTGGTGAAAATAGGCGGATTCCACAGCGCCACAGTTTGAAGCCTGGCTTCACCATAACCCACCACCAACAAATAAAACCCAAGCAATGAAACAAGGGCGTTAACACCTTTAAAAGCTTTTTCGCCCCAAGCCTCAATTTTCTGGGTACGCCAGTTATCAGCCACCACGCGAACAGAGTGCGCACCTAAGAACAAGATCAGGCCCAATATCAACCAAGTCATGTTTTTTCCTTCTGTTAGTCAGAACTCGCATTGTCTAAGAAATTTGCTCTGTACGCATCTCAACTTTGAGTGCGGTCAAGCTTTAAGTGAGAAGGACCGTTTGAACAAGCGTAAAGCAGGGTCGAAACTCCCTACAATCGCCGGATGAATAGCACTGCCCCAACCTTCGACACCCAGCATTTCAAGCAAGCACTCTCGCGCTTTCCCACAGGTGTCTCCATCATTACTGCTCATCAAATGGGCGATGCCAACCCCGCTGATTGGGGACATCAATTTGTAGGGCTCACCGCCAGTTCGTTCAACAGCGTCTCTCTGACACCGCCTTTGGTGGTCTGGAGTTTGGGCTTGAAATCTCGCACTTTGCCATCCTTTCAAAAAGCCTCGCACTATGTGATCAACGTATTAAGCGAGCATCAGTTGGCGCTGTGCCAACAGTTTGCATTTGGCCAAGGCGACCGATTCAATGGCATCGATTTTGAGCTAGGTTCATCAGGCCTGCCCATTCTCAAAGGCGCCTTGTCCTGGTTTGAATGTCGCAACCGCAGCCAATACCCTGAAGGCGATCACATCATCTTTGTAGGTGAAGTGGAAGCCTGTGGCTTTGCGCAAGGTACACCCTTGGTTCATCAGCAAGGTGGGTTTTTTGGGGTTGGTAAGCTGGAAGCTTAAACACACCTCAACCAAATAGTAAGGCAATGCACATGAAAATTCCCGGTTAGGATTTGCATCCGCTTTCAGGGAATTTTAAAGGCCATTGGTCGGTTTCAGTCAATGGCAATTGGCGGCTTACATTTACTTTCGAAAACAAGGATGCTGCGCTTGTTGACTATCAAGACTATCACTGATCACCATGACTCAAATGCACAACCCTCCACACCCAGGCGAAAGTCTTCTAGCAGATGTGTTACCAGCACTGGGCCTTACCGTCACAAGTGCAGCAGAACAGCTTGGCGTTTCGCGTGTTCAGCTTTCGCGCGTTCTTCATGGTCATTCACCAATTACACCCCAATTGGCTTTGCGACTAGAAAAATGGTTACATGGCACTAGCGCAGAGGTTTGGCTCAACTTGCAATTGGCTCACGACATTTGGCACGCACGTCAAAATAAACCCATCAAGTTCGTCAAACCCGCAAAAATCCCAAATAACTTAAATCGTCAATTTCAAGGCTTAACAGCCGTCACTTCAATTTCCACCAAAGCCCGATCTTCCACCAAATCGGCCACTTGAACCAAGGTCATGGCGGGATAGTTTTTGCCCATCACTTCTTGATAGACCTTGCCCAGTTCCCTGCCACGCGCCACATATTCCTTTTTGTCTTTCACATACCAAGTCATGCGCGCCATGTTCTCAGGGCCTGCACCAGCGCAGGCTAGAGTGGCAACAATGTTTTGCAAGGCTTGTTTGCACTGCGCCACAAAATCATCCGTCTCAAACTGGCATTGACCATTCCAGCCAATCATGCCTGCAACAAAAATCATCTCACCGCGTGCGGCAATGCCGTTGGCATAACCCTTGGCAGGGGCCCAATCTTCAGGCTGAAGAACTTTCAATATTTCGAGAGACATCTTCTGTTCCTTATTTTTCTGAATTGAAGGCAGGCGCTTGCTGCCGTAATTTGAAGCGCTGCAACTTGCCAGTTTCGGTGCGTGGCAAGCTTTCGCAAAACACCACACGCCTTGGGTATTTAAAGGGTGCAATGCTTTGCTTCACAAAATCTTGAATTTCTTTTTCTAAGGCAGGTGTGCCTAAGTGGCCTGTTTTTAAAACCACAAAGGCCATGACCACCTGACCGCGTTCAGGGTCAACAGCACCAACCACACCACACTCAGCTACTGCGTGGTGCTGCATCAATGCAGCCTCCACTTCTGGGCCTGCAATGTTGTAGCCGGCCGAAATGATCATGTCGTCATTGCGCGCCTGATAACTGAAATACCCATCGGTATCCATCACAAAAGTATCGCCTGGCAAATTCCAACCATCTTTCACATAGTCTTTTTGCCTAGGGTCGTCTAAATACCTGCAACCAGTTGGGCCTCGCACAGCCAAGCGACCGACAGTACCAGGTGGCACGGGATTCATTTCCTCATCCACAATTTGCGCTTGATATCCTGGCACCACTTTGCCAATGCTGCCTGCACGCACTTCATGGCCCGCACTGGCTATGTAGATGTGAATCACCTCGGTACCACCAATGCCATCGGTCATCTCAATACCACTTGCCTTCTTCCACAATTGACGTGTGGCATCTGGCAAGGCCTCACCAGCCGACACCGTGTGGCGCAATGATGTCAAGTTGAACGCATAAGGCTTTTCTGAAACCAGCAGGGCCATTTGGCGGTACATGGTCGGTGCGGTGTAACACTGAGTTGCAGCATATTGCCCGATGGTCAGCAGCAAGGATTCGGGCGTGTATTTTTCGAGCAGCACAGCACAAGCGCCATATCGCAAGGGGAAGGCCAAAAGGCCGCCCAAGCCAAACGTAAATGCAATGGGCGGCGTACCACACACCACATCGTCTGCGCCCATGTTCAGCACATGCTTGGGAAACAAGTCGCACATGGCCAACACATCCCGGTGAAAATGCATGGTGCCTTTGGGTTGGCCGGTGGTGCCGCTGGTAAAGGCTATCAAGCACACATCATCGCGGCTGGTGGCTGCCGCTTCAAACTCTTTAGCATGTTTGGCCATTCGGGCCTCTATACCTTGCTCATCTGCGGTTCTAAACCAAAGTATCTGTTTCAGTGATGGCGCAAAGTGTGTGTGCGACGCATTTGTGCAATGCGTTAATTCTTCAGCCAACAAACTGTCGCACAAAGCGGCACTTACTTGGGCTTTGTCCATCATTTGTTTTAGTTCTGCAGCTCGGAGCATTGGCATGGTGGGCACCACAACCAATCCAGCCTTCAATGCAGCCAAGAAACACGCTGCCATCATGGGACTGTTGCCACCTCTCAGCAGCAATCGCTCGCCAGATTTCAAACCCATGTCGTGCACCAACACATGGGCAATTTGATTGACTTTGTTTTGCAATTGCGCATAAGTCCAGCCCATGGGACCAGTGGCATCGAGTCCACGCACAGCCATGCGATCGCCACGGCCTTGCGCCACATGCTCGTCTAACAAAGCCTGTACACAATTTAGCTGCTCAGCATATTGAAGCTCAGGTCGATCAAACACAAACACAGGCCACTGATCCTTAGGTGGCAAACGATCGCGCGTAAAGGTGTCTGCGTGCGATGAAGGTGCTAATGCTTGGTTCATTTGAATCCTCACTTAAGCAAGTCACGACCAATGATCAATTGCTGAACTTCTGTCGCGCCTTCGTAAATTCGCAAGGCTCTAATTTCTCGGTACAAAGACTCCACAATGCAGCCCTTTTTCACACCCATGCCGCCATGCATTTGCACAGCCATGTCAATGATTTGCTGGGCGTTTTCTGTGGCCGTCATTTTGGCCATGGCCGCTTCTTGTGTAATGCGCTGCCCTTGATCACGCAGCCATGCTGCTCTGTAAGTGAGCAAAGTGGCGGCATCCAGCATGGTGGCCATTTGTGCCAACTTGCTTTGCGTGATTTGAAAATCAGCCAAGGTGCCACCAAACATCTTGCGCTGCTTGGCCCATGCAATCGATTCGTCCAAGGCTCTGCGCGCAAAGCCAAGTGATGCGGCTGCCACAGAGGTTCTAAAAACATCCAGTGTGGCCATGGCCACTTTGAAACCTTCACCCGCTGCGCCAATGCGCTTGGCATGCGGCACCAACACATTGTTGAAATGCAAAGTGGCCAATGGGTGCGGCGCTATCACATCAATGCGCTCTGCAATTTCCAGCCCAGGGCTGTTGGCATCGACAATGAATGCGCTAATGCCTCTGGCACCAGGCGCCTCACCCGTGCGTGCAAACACCACATAAAAATCTGCAATACCGCCGTTGGAAATCCAAGTTTTAAATCCATTCAAGCGATAGCCCTCTTGAGTAGCCAGCGCG
>CANNNB010000168.1 GCA_947505995.1 Comamonadaceae bacterium | reverse complement strand
GCCATGAACATCACAGCCCGCACGGTGAGCGCCACCAAGCGTGGGGCCGCCATGGGCGCTGTGTCTGCTGTTGGTTCGCTTGGTTTGACCATTGCTTCCCCAATGACGCAGTCGCTCATTACCAATTTCAATTGGCAAATGGCGGCTGTTGGATTCTTGGGCTTGGCTTGTGTCATGCTGCCCGCTGCTTTTTGGGGCAGCAAGGCCGATCAAATTGAACTTGATGTCGCGCCTGGCAAGCCCCAATCTGCCACAGATGCCATTACCGAAGCTTTAGGTCACAAAGGCTATCGCGTTTTGGCCATTGCCTTTTTTGTATGCGGCTTGCAATTGGTTTTTATCACCACTCACTTGCCTGCCTATCTTGACATCTGCGGTATGGACCCCACGGTGGGTAGCAACACACTGGCCTTAATTGGTTTGTTCAATGTCATTGAATCTTATTTGTTTGGCTGGCTAGGCGATCGGTATTCCAAACGTGTGCTTTTGGGTGGCATTTACATTCTGCGATCCTTGGCCCTTTACTTGTTTTTCTCTTACCCACCTTCACCCTTAAGCACGCTGGTGTTTGGCGCAGTATTGGGTACTTTGTGGCTGGGGGTTGTGCCATTGGTATCTGGTCTCATCATTCACTTGTTTGGACTGAGGTACATGGCCACGCTGTCTGGCATTGCCTTCATGAGCCATCAGGTAGGCTCCTTCTTAGGCGCATGGGGTGGTGGGTATATCTTCAATATGTTTGGCAACTACGACCTGGCCTGGCAACTGGCCGTTGCCATCGGTTTGGCGGCAGGCCTGTTCCAAATGACCATGAACATGCAACCCTCAGAAAGAATTCGCCTTCAGTCAGCCTGAAAATAATTGGGGTCAGATCAACATTAATTTCCAATCAGTGGGGGCAGAGGCTAAGGGCGGGCTGACGATTTCTGGTACTCCATATGAGGAAGCCCGCCCTTAGCCTCTACCCCCACTGATTGACCAAATTAATGTTGATCTGACCCCAATTATTTAATCAGCGTAGCCGGGGTTGGTTCGGTCTAGGATGCGCATCATGGCATCGAAGTAGAGTCTTTCTCGGTCGCCACGTGGGTGGCGGTC
This sequence comes from Comamonadaceae bacterium, assembly GCA_947505995.1. The sequence goes on along the minus strand of CANNNB010000168.1, from coordinate 4,316 downwards.
GGCGCCTGAAGGGGTGAGAACTTTTTGGATGATTTCGTCACTCAAGATGTTCAATTCTTTGCCTGTGCTCATAGCCAGCACTTGGGTTTGACAGGCTTTTTCCAGTTTGTACAAGCGTCTGTAAGCCTGAGCTACTGTGTCGCCCACAGTTACCACGCCATGATTTTTCATGAACAACACTGTTTTGTCGCCCATCAATTGAGCCAAACGTTCGCCTTCCTTGATATCAGAAGCCAGACCCGTGTAGGTATCGTCATAGGCAATTCGGCCATGGAAAAATGCGGCAGTTTGTGTGGCGGGCAAAAGGCGATTGTCTTGCAGCATATTCAGCGCAGTAGCCCATGGCTGATGGGTATGTAACACAACCTTGGCCCCCGTGAGTCGGTGCAAGGGGGCGTGGATCGTTTGGCAAGACAGCTCAACAAGGCTGCGTCCTTCTAATGTTTGACCCGCTTCATTGAAAATCATCATGTCACTGGCCTTGGCCTCAGACCAATGCAAGCCAAATGGCAGCACAAAATATTGATCGGTACGTCCTGGAACACAGGCCGTGAAGTGGTTGTCGATGCCTTCTTCAAATTCATCTAAAACGGCCAATCGCAATGCGGCTGCCAAATGAACTTTGACTTGTTGCACCGCGTCTTGTGTATTTGGGGCGTGAAGTGTGTGAACAGTCATGGATAAACTTCAATGAATTGGGTGAAAGAGCCAAGAGATTACCCCAAGCTCATTAGAATTCAAGTGGCTTAACCCTAATTTGTGCAACCCTTGTGACTATCAGTCTCCCTCTCAACGCCAGCGCCTTGACGCAATTGCCAAGGACATCAGGTGTTTACATCTTCAAAGGTGCTGGCACGCTGCCGCTTTATATTGGCAAAAGTGTGGACATTCGAAGCAGGGTCATGGCCCACCTGCGCGCTGAAGACGAGGTCGAAATGATGTCTCAAACCTTGCAAGTTGAATACATTGAGACTGCGGGTGAAATTGGTGCGCTATTGTTAGAGTCGCATCTCATTAAAAGTCTGAATCCTATTTTCAATGTCAGGTTAAGACGACTTCGAAGTCTTTGTACGCTTCAAGTTGTGATGCAGGATGGTTTTTGGAAGCCCAACATTGTGAACGGCCAAGATTTGGGTTTGGGTAAGGTAGATGGACTTTATGGCCTCTTTGGCTCGGTGCATTCTGCACAAAGCAAACTGCGGGAATTGGCGGACCAGCATTGTTTGTGTTTAGGTTTATTGGGGCTAGAAAAAATCGGCAAGCGGGGGTGCTTTGGTCTTCAAGTGAAAACTTGTTTGGGAGCATGTGTAGGGCACGAACCAAGGTCTGCACACGACGAGCGAATGTTGGCCGCGCTTAACGACTTGAAAGTGCATGCTTGGCCTTTTGTGGGGCCAATTGAATTGGTTGAGCAAAGTGGTGAATGGATTCAGCGCCACCGCATCCAAGATTGGCGTTACTTAAGTACCGCCTGTTCAAAATCAAGTGCACTGAAGGTCAGTGTTCAACAGAGTTTTGACCTTGATACTTACAAGATTTTGGTCAAGCCCATCATGATGGGAAACGCACGAATTGAAGCTGTTGAATCGGCTGAATGAGTGAAAAGTCAGTTTGAGTCAGCGTTTGCCCTTGGAAGTATTGGACAATAGAGCCCATAACGACTCGTCAGATTTTTCAAGCGCTTATGGCAATTCAATGGTTTCCCGGACACATGCACCTCACGCGCAAAGCGATTGAGGAGCGCATCAAAGACATTGACGTTGTCATTGAAATGTTGGACGCCAGGTTGCCTGGTTCAAGCGCCAACCCCATGTTGGCGCAACTCATTCAAGGCAAGCCAGGCTTGAAGGTCCTTAGCAAACAAGATTTGGCCGATCCCGAGCGCACGCTTATCTGGTTAGCTCACTACAACGCCATGCCTAACGTCAAAGCCATCGGTCTTGATACCAGCATGGTCTCGCCAGCCAAAACCTTGATTGAAGCGTGTCACCAACTGGCGCCCAACAGGGGCGGCATGGCCAAGCCCATGCGTGTGCTCATCTGCGGCATTCCCAATGTGGGCAAGTCCACCTTGATCAACACCTTGAAGGGCAAGAAAGCGGCCAAGACGGGCGACGAAGCGGGTGTGACCAAACTTGAGCAACGCATTACCTTGGCCGACGATTTTTATTTGTACGATACGCCCGGTGTGCTTTGGCCTCGCATCATCGTGGAAAAGAGTGGCTACAACTTGGCTGCCAGTGGCGCCATTGGTGTCAATGCCTTTGACGATGAGGAGGTGGCGCTAGAACTTCTTAACTACCTGATATCGAATTACCCACAATCTTTGGCCTTGCGTTACAAAATAAAAGATGTGGGCAGCCATACCGATGAAACCATGCTCGAGGCTGTGGCGCGCTTTCGGGGCGCTATTCAAAGTGGCGGCAGAGTGAACAATACCAAAGCTGCTGAAATTGTGATCCACGATTTCAGATCGGCAGCCCTTGGCCGTTTAACCCTAGAGACACCCTCCGAGTTTGCAGAGTGGCTTGCCTCTGGCTTGCAAGCAGACGCCGAAAGAGCGCTGCGCAAAGAAGCGCTTCAAAAAGAAAAGAAAACTGCTCGCAAAGCCAAAATTAGGAATTGACCAAGCGCCAGGCAAGCAGTGCACTGAGCAGGGCATTGACGACCGTCAAGCCGATGACAATGGCTGTGCCGATCAAGTTCAAATCATAAGTCTGGGCAATGTGCGATAGCGCCAAAGACACAAAGTTCAAAGCAACCAAGATCCAAAAAATGGGATTCCGCGGTTGATAAATTCTTGTGAACTTCATGCCTTTATTATGGCTGAATTAAGAGAACAGGCACTTTGGAAGCGCATGCAACTCTGTGGGCGACAGACCCCATGAGCGTGTCACCCCAAGCAGAGCGTCCTTTGGTACCCATGATGATCATGTCAAAACCGCCAGCTTTGGCTTCTTTCAGAATTTGGACACTGGGGTGACCAAACTTAATGGCCATGTCGTGAGCGACATTGGCTTTGTTGAGAAACCGAATGGCCCAGCTTAAGTGGGCATCGGCGCCTTCGCGCAGGTAGTCATCAACTGCACCTTTTGGCGTGTATTTTTTAAACAGTTTGAGCGATGTGTCGTCTTGAACGGTGATGAGCGTGATGTGATTCACACCTTTCGTGTTTTTGAAAAGTGAAACCGTATATTTCACGGCAGCCTCAGAAGCTTTAGAGCCGTCAACAGCAATTAAGTATTTCATGTCCATCTTTCAAAGTGATGGACCCATGGTAGGCATTCAGTTTTAAAACACCTTGATGTAAATCAAGTTTTATTTGTCTAGCTTGAAGCCGTTTGAACTTATTCCTTGACAGATCCTGTCATGCCGGAAACGTAATACTCTACAAAGAACGAGTAGATGAATGCCACCGGTAAAGAACCGAACAGTGCACCGGCCATGAGGGCGCCCCAGTGGTAAACGTCGCCTTCGACCAGTTCAGTGACCACGCCCACAGGCACTGTTTTGAATTCACTGGATGAAATGAAGGTGAGTGCATAAATGAACTCATTCCATGAAAGTGTGAATGCAAAAATACCAGCAGAAATAAGGCCAGGGACTGACAGTGGCAAGATGATTTTGATCAAGATTTCCCAACGGTTGGCACCGTCGATCATGGCGCACTCTTCCAATTCAAATGGAATGGTACGGAAGTAACCCATGAGTAACCAAGTGCAAAACGGAATGAGAAAGGTTGGGTAGGTGAGGATCAGCGCCAATCGGGTGTCAAACAATCCCAACTCAAACACAACCGAAGCCAAGGGGATGAACAAGATGGAGGGCGGCACAAGGTAGGCTAAGAAAATAGCCAGGCCTGTGTTTTTGGCCCCTTTGAAACGCAAACGTTCAATGGCGTAAGCCGCCAAGACAGACGCAAACAGCGAAAAGAAGGTGGCCGTGACCGAGACCAACACGGTGTTCCACATCCACTGCGGGTAAGCCGTGCGAAAGAGTAATTTTTCAACGTGCGCCAGCGTGGGGTTGATGATCCAAAAAGGATTGCCATCGCGTGACAGCAATTCATTGTCGGGTTTGAACGCGGTAATGCCCATCCAATAAAACGGGAAGAGCAAGACGAACAAAAACGCCACGAGTGGAAAATAGGTTTTGAAAAGCTTGGTGGCATTGCTGTCCAAATAGGACATGCCCACATTGTCTTGGGTGTCTTTGCTCATTTGTCGCTGCCGCCTTGTTGCCATGTGCGGCGTTGAAGTCCGAAATAACTAAAGAGAATGGCGGCCAACAAGAAGGGCACCATGGCAATGGCAATG
>CANNNB010000167.1 GCA_947505995.1 Comamonadaceae bacterium | reverse complement strand
GTAAGTCACGCCTTGCGGTCTGCGGGTGAGGGCTTTGTGACCGATCAGAGCAGCTTCACCTTTGACAAACACCAAAGGTTCTTCGGGCGCTTTGAACGCCAATTCTTTGGCATGGTCTGCGTAGTTCAAGCCCAAAGCCAAAATAGTTCTGGCTTGTGCCACAGGCGCCAAGGGTGGCAACCAAACCACCTCGTCAAACTTCAATCGTTTGCCAGCCCAAGGGCTGCGTGTCAGCAATAACTCGCCATTCGACTCAACGGCCTCATGCACCGCGCCAGCCCAAGCAATGCGTGCGTGTTTCATGCTGCCGCTCCTACAAAGTGATTGACCAAAGTTTCAAAGCCAGGTGCTGAAATTTCCACCACATCGCCCGCTTTGGCGCGGGGCCGCTTGCCATCCGGCAAGCAATCACTGCCCAACAAAAGCACATCGCCTTCTTGAAATGTCATGAATTCTGAAATATCAGCAAACAGTTTTTGCGATGCGCGTACGGTGTCTGCGTAGTTCACGTGTTGCACTTCTTGGCCATTCACTTTGACAGTGACCACAACGCTATCGGTTTGAACTTCTGCAATGGGCTTGGCCAGATTACCGATACCCAAAAAGCCATCGACACATTTGAATTTAACGGGCGGCCGATAATAGCTTTCGTGCACGATGGACAAATCGTTGACCAACACACAGGCCACGACACTGGCATTGGGGCCAAAGACCCACGCCAAATTTGCGCCCACATCAACTTCAAGCACGCGCGCAGGCATGTTAATTTTCTCGCCAGATGCAGTGAAGGTGTTGGCCGTTTTGATGAACAACACGGGCGCTTTGGGCGCGCCTTTGTAAGGCGCCTCTGGCATTTGAGGAGCTCTGAGATCCCACTCTCTTTTGAAATTGAGCAGCGCGCCGTAAACTGTGCCTCTGGGCCAATAAGGCTTTAAATTTTTGTGCATTTGGATGTCAACTCTTCTGAATTCAATTCGGTATTGAAAGTTTCCAGTTGAATCACTGCGTCAAGCAATTGATACAACTGCGCCAATTTCTGTTTGCCCAATTCGCTTTCCATAAATGCGTAATGCGCTTCGATGGCCTCTGACAGTTGGGCCACCTTGCTTAAACCCAAGGCAGTGGCGTACACCACGGTTCTGCGCGCATCTTGTGGGCAACGCTGCCGCTCAATCAAGCCGTCTCGCGCCATGCGTGTCAGCACACCTGTGAGACTTGGGCCCAATAAAAAAGCCTCACGGGCAACACGGCCTGTTTCCACGCCTTCAGTGCAATGCGCATGTTCACCCAAGACCCTCAGCACGCGCCACTGCTGATCGGACAAGCCATGCTCGCGCAAACTGGGACGCGTGTGCGTCATGACTGCTTCGCGCGCTTGGAGCAGCAGTCTGGGTAAATTGCGGTGCACGAACGCTTGTTTTTTCATAGGTCAGTATTTATTTAACATGTTAAATGAATTTTGGGGCTTCGGAAAATCGGGTAAACCCGCCTTTTTCCATCAGCTTCGCACCGGCGTCTCATGTGATGAGCTTCAAGCCAGTGAATAATTGCGACATGAACGCATCTTTTTTTGACAAGCACGGCATCCGATTGATTCAAGCGCCCATGGCTGGATCTCAAAACCACCGTCTGGCGGCTGCCGTCTTCCTAGCTGGCGGTTTGGGCAGTCTTCCTGCCGCCATGCTCACGGCTGAGCAACTGGAAAACGAGCTAAGCGCATTTGAAGAGGCCATCACAGCGGGAAAGCTGAACGCAAGTGCAAGTGCACGTGCAATGACATCAGCCCCCCATTGGGACGGGTTCTTGCCCGTCAATGTCAATTTTTTCTGCCACACCCCGCCTACCGCCCAAGCCGAAAAAGAAACCGCTTGGCGCCTAATGCTCGCTCCGGCTTATCAGGCCCATGGCATTGACGCCACAACTGTCGGCTCAGGCCCTGGCCGTGCACCTTTCAATGAAGAAAGTTTGCGTTTGATGGGTCAATTCAAACCTGCCGTGGTCAGCTTTCACTTTGGTCTTCCCAAAGCAGAATGGGTTCAGCAGCTCAAGTCATGGGGTCTGCAAATTTGGTCTTCTGCCACCACAGTGCAAGAGGCTCAATGGCTTGAACAACACGGCGCTGACGCCATCATTGCCCAAGGCTTAGAAGCAGGCGGCCATCGCGGTATGTTTCTCACAGAAGACCTGAGCACGCAAGTGGGCTGTCTGGCGCTGCTGCCCCAAATTGTCAAAGCAGTGAAGTTGCCCGTGATTGCCGCGGGTGGCATTTCCAATGCAGCAGCCGTCAGCGCAGCCAAAGCTCTGAGCGCCAGCGCTGTTCAAGTGGGAACCGCTTTTTTAACCAGCCACGAAGCCACCACCAGTGCATTGCACCGCCAAGCACTCATGTCAGAAGCAGCAAGGCACACCGCCTTAACCAACCTTTTTAGCGGCAGGCCTGCGCGCGGTATTGTCAACAAATTCATGCGCGACTTCGGTCCCCTTAACCCAGAGGCGCCAGCCTTTCCCATGGCCACAGCGGCCGTCGCGCCTTTGCGAGCCGCCGCAGAAGCCCAAGGCCTGAGCGACTTCTCACCATTGTGGTCGGGCCAAAACGCATCCGATTGCCACGCATTGCCTGCTGCCGAGATTGCTCACAAACTCTTGCAAGGTTGGGCTTAAAGTGGCTTGTTTTTCATGGGGCAACACCAGAGTGTTAGGCTTGGGTCATGGCCAAAGATAAAACCATTTTCACCTGCAACGATTGCGGCGGTACCACCCCCCGTTGGTTGGGCAAATGCCCCGCCTGCGGTGCTTGGAACACCCTCATTGAAAGCACTGTCGATTCAAGCGGCAGTGCCAAGAACAGATACACCAGCCAATTTCAAGCCTTGGCCAAAACCTCCGAACTCACCAAACTGGGCGACATCGAAGCCACCGACATCGATCGCACCGCCACTGGTTTGGAAGAGCTCGACCGCGCCTTGGGCGGCGGTGTGGTGGAGGGCGGCGTGGTGTTAATTGGCGGCGATCCCGGCATTGGCAAATCCACCTTGTTGCTCCAAGCCCTTGATGCATTGCAGCGCAAAGGCATGAACACCCTTTATGTCACGGGAGAAGAAAGTGGCGCGCAAGTGGCGCTTCGCTCCAGACGCCTTGGCCTAGACAAAAGTCAAGTTCAGGTTTTGGCCGAAATTCAGCTGGAAAAAATACTGGCCATTTTGCAAACCGAGCGCCCCAACATTGCGGTCATCGATTCCATTCAAACGGTTTACTCCGACCAACTCACCTCGGCGCCTGGTTCCGTGGCGCAAGTTCGCGAATGTGCCGCGCACCTCACACGTGCCGCCAAAGCCACTGGCACGGCCATCGTCTTGGTTGGACACGTCACCAAAGAAGGCGCCTTGGCTGGGCCTCGTGTTTTAGAGCACATGGTCGACACCGTCTTGTACTTTGAGGGCGACACGCACAGCAGCTTCCGTTTGATTCGGGCCATTAAAAATCGCTTTGGCGCAGTCAACGAAATTGGCGTGTTTGCCATGACCGAAAAAGGACTGAAGGGCGTGTCCAACCCCAGCGCCATCTTTTTGTCGCAACACGAAGAGCCTGTGGCGGGCAGTTGCGTCATGGTCACTTTGGAGGGCACACGCCCGCTTTTGGTCGAAATTCAAGCGCTGGTCGACAGCGGCGGGCCCAGTCCGCGAAGGCTGTCTGTGGGCTTGGAAAGAGACCGTTTGGCCATGCTGTTGGCGGTCTTGCACAGGCACGCAGGTGTGGCTTGCATGGACCAAGACGTGTTCGTCAATGCGGTGGGAGGCGTTCGAATAAGTGAGCCTGCAGCAGATCTGGCAGTAATGTTAGCAATCACTTCATCACTACGCGGCAAGCCTTTGCCCAAGGGTTTCATTGCCTTTGGCGAGGTCGGTTTAGCGGGTGAGGTGCGACCTGCACCGCGCGGCCAAGAGCGCCTCAAAGAAGCTGCCAAGTTGGGCTTTACAGTGGCCGTGGTGCCCAAAGCCAATGCACCCAAAAAGAACGACAAGAACTTTGAAGGCCTCACCATTTATCCGGTTGACCGCATTGAAGAAGCCATGAACTGCGTGCGGGGACTTTAAGATCCCGCCATGAACTTTTCAAGAATACTGATCCCCATCGGGGTAATTGCCTTTGTCGCTGGTGCCTGGCATCAGTACAAATGGCCGGGCGTGGCAGTGTCTACTGGCGCCGTCGTCATGTGGATTTTGTTGCATTTCACGCGCATGGTCACTGTTTTAAGCCGAGCAGCCAACAGGCCCTTAGGGCATGTCGCCAGCGCTGTCATGCTCAATGCCAAGCTCAAAAAAGGTGTCAACCTGATGCACGTCATTGCCATGACCAAGTCTTTGGGTGAGCGATTGTCTGAAGAAAAAGCCCAACCCGAAATTTTCAAATGGACCGATTCAGGTGACTCCTTTGTGGTTTGTACATTCAAAGCTGGCAAGCTTCAGACTTGGGACATGACTCGGCCCCAACAGGCAGAAACAGAAGAATCAGCCGCTTCTTCTTTAGACGTACTGAATTCAGGCACAACACGCCCATAAGGCTCTTAAAATAAACGCTTTGCGAAACTGGCAACAAAGGACAAAACAATGAGCACCGCAACACCCTCAATGGAAGACCGTGACGGCAAAATTTGGATGGACGGCAAGATGGTCGAATGGCGCGACGCCAAAATCCACGTCTTAACCCACACCCTGCACTACGGCTGTGGCGCCTTTGAAGGTGTTCGTGCCTACAAAACCAGCGATGGCACGGCCATTTTCCGCTTGCACGAGCACACCGATCGCCTGTTCAACAGCGCCAAAATTTTGCGCATGAAGCTGCCCTTCACCAAAGAAGAAGTCAGCGAAGCGCAAAAAGCGGTGGTGCGAGCAAACAATTTGGAAAGCGGTTACATCCGCCCTCTGACTTGGATTGGCTCAGAAAAATTGGGTGTCAGCCCCAAAGGCAACACCATCCACCTGATGGTGGCCGCATGGACTTGGGGTGCTTACTTGGGCGAAGAAGGCTTGAAGCGCGGCATTCGCGTTAAAACTTCCAGCTTTACGCGCCACCACGTCAACATCACCATGACGCAAGCCAAAGCGGTTAGCAACTACACCAATTCCATCATGGCCAACATGGAAGCCGTCGATGAGGGCTACGACGAAGCGCTGTTGCTCGACCCCTCCGGCTTTGTTTCCGAAGGTGCTGGCGAAAACATTTTTATGATTAAAGACGGTGTGATCTACACCCCCGACATGTCGGCCGGCGCTTTGACCGGCATCACACGCAACACTGTGTTCCACATTGCCAAAGACTTAGGGTTAGAGATTGTTCAGAAGCGCATCACACGCGATGAAATTTACATCTGCGATGAAGCCTTCTTCACAGGCACTGCCGCTGAAGTCACGCCCATTCG